>CAYNDW010000151.1:0-10876 GCA_964395375.1 uncultured Cytophagia bacterium | reverse complement strand
TGGTCAAAGGCAGTCGTGATCAGAATGAGAACAGGGTGCGGCATTTCTCCCACGAAAATGGAACTGCCACGAAAGTGTTTTTATGCGAGTAAAAAGATTCCTGCTGAATGACAGGCGGAGGCGCGTGAGATAATTTGCGATTGACATTCCTGGCGGCGTTCAACATATTGCGCGCGCGTTCGATCAATTCACTTCAAACTCTTTCATCAATCCTCGACTGCTATATGCCGACCTCCTCTTCTTTGCTAGCGATTCAAAATCTCACCAAGCGTTTCCCCGGCGTGGTTGCTTTAAAAAATGTTTCGTTCGATTTGCGCGAGGGTGAAGTGCACGCGCTGTGCGGCGAAAACGGCGCGGGCAAGTCCACGCTGATCAAAACGCTGTCGGGCATTCATCCGTTCGGCAGCTATGAGGGCACGATTGCGTTGCGCGAGCAGCCGGTCGCGTTTCGCAGCATTGCGGAGGCGGAGCACGCGGGCATCGCGGTGATCTATCAAGAGCTGGCGCTGATTCGCGAGATGACGGTGGCGGAAAATATTTTTCTCGGGGCGGAGCCGACGAAGGGCATTCGCATCGATTGGAATCGTCTGTATGCCGACACAAAAAAGTTGATGGCGCAATACGGACTCGCTCTCGATCCGGCAACGCGCGTGGGCGATTTGGGCATCGGGCAACAGCAGATGGTGGAGATTCTGAAAGCGCTGTCGAAGAATTCGAAGATTCTTTTGTTGGATGAACCCACGGCGGCGTTGACGGAGAAGGAAGTCGAAATTTTGCTCGGCATCATTCGGAGCTTGCAGGCGAAGGGTTTGACGTGCGTTTATATTTCGCACAAGCTCGACGAGGTGTTTGCGATTGCGGATCGCGTCACGGTGCTGCGCGACGGCGAGTCGGTGATCACACTGGAGCGCGCGGCGACGAACAAGGGCGAGGTGATTCGCCACATGGTGGGCCGCGAGATCAATGATCTTTTTCCGAGGCGGCAATCGCACGCGGGCGCGACGCTGCTCAAAGTGGAAAATTTGCGCGTGAGCGAGACGGGCAAGAGCAAGCCGGTGCTGGATGAAATCAGTTTCGAGCTGCGCGCGGGCGAAGTGCTGGGGTTCGGCGGGTTGATGGGCGCGGGCCGCACGGAGTTGTTGCTGCACATTTTCGGCGTGTACGGCAAGCGCGTCGCGGGAAAAATTTCAATCGGAGCGAAAGAGCTGCGCAATCATTCGCCCGCGGAAGCGATTGCGCACGGTTTGGTGTTGGTGAGCGAAGATCGCAAGCGTTATGGCTTGCTCTTGAAAAAATCTATTGGCTTCAATCTTTCGCTCGCCGCGCTGAAACAATTTTCGCGCAACGGGCTTATTGATCATTCACGCGAGCGACAGAGCAATCAAACTTATTTTGACTCGTTGGGCATCAAAGCGCCTGGCCAAGAGACGCTGGTCGAAACGCTGTCCGGCGGCAATCAGCAAAAGGTGGTGCTGGGCAAAGCGCTGATGACGAAGCCGAGCGTGGTGTTTCTCGACGAGCCGACGCGCGGCATCGACGTGGGCGCGAAGATCGAGGTGTATGAAATCATCAACCGCCTCACGGAGCAGGGCCAGGCCGTGATTCTGGTTTCGAGCGAGCTTCCGGAGTTGATGGGCATGAGCGACCGCATCATTATTTTGAGCAATGGCAGAGTCGGAGGCACGTTCACGCGCGAGGAAGCGACGCAGGAGGGGATATTGACGGCGGCTATGAAATTCCATTGATGTTTCTTGTTGAATAAAGAAGTGATCAGTTATCAGTGATCAGTGATCAGTAAACAGTGATCAGTAAACCGATGACTGAACACCGATGACTGATAACTGAACACTGATAACTGAACGAGGAGGAAATCATCACCACTAAACTCTCCATCCGCGATTTTTCCATCGGCATCGCACTTGTGCTGATTTGGATCTTCTTCGCGTTCGCCTCGGAAAATTTTCTTGGGCCGCGCAATCTTTCTCTGCTCTCCATTGAACTCGCCGTGACCGCGACGCTGGCGCTGGGCATGTTGCTCGTGCTCTTGCCGGGGTTGATCGATCTCTCCGTGGGCAGCGGCGTGGGCCTCATCGGCGGCATCGCGAGCGTGTTGGTGTTTCATCAGCATTGGCCTTCGCCGCTGGCGATGCTCGTCGGACTCGCGTTCGGCATTTTAGTTTGGGCGTTGATGGGCAAGGTCATCATCACGCAAAAGATTCCGGCGTTCATTATCACGCTCGGCGGGTTGCTCGTGTTCAAAGGCACGTTTTGGCTGGTGATTCAAAACGCGACCGTGCCTGTGACCGAGGGCAATACTACGAATCTCTATTCGCTGCTCACGACGTATTACTTCCCCTCATGGGCAGGCTACTTGCTCGCGGCGCTGATTGGAGCGGCGTTGATCGTTTCGAAGTTGCGCGCTCGCAAGCAGCGATTGCAACATGGCTTTGAAGTGGAAGACCGCGAAGTCGCCACGCTCAAAATGTTCATCAGTCTGCAGGCGATTCTGCTTGTGGTGATTCTCATGAATCAATTTCGCGGCGTACCGCTCGCCGTGGTGCTGCTCGCGGGCCTCGCGTTTGTGGTTTATATGATCACGCAGCACACGCCGTTCGGCCGCTATCTCTATGCGATTGGCGACAACGAAGAGGCCGCGATTCTCTCGGGCATTCCGGTGCAGAAAGTGATTGTCGGCGCGTATGCGTTGCTCGGCGCAATCGTCGCGCTCACGGGCTACATGCAAACCGCGTACGCCGGCGCTTCGACCACGACGGTCGGCGACTTGATGGAGCTTGATGCGATTGCCGCGTGCGTGATCGGCGGCACGAGCTTGAGAGGCGGTCGCGGCACTGTGCTCGGCGTGCTCTTCGGCGCGCTGATTATGACGAGCCTGCTTAACGGCATGACGTTGCTCGCGGTCTCGCCCGAAATGAAATTCATCACGCGCGGCATCGTGCTGATTCTTGCGGTGTGGATGGACGTGGTGCTGTCGAAGAAGGCGGGGTGAACTTGTAACACAGGCTTCCAGTCTGCCGTCAAAGCCGAGCAACCTCAAATTCAACTGAGGTACAAATTGTACCCCACTTGCTATTATTCTATTAAAAGTGCGCTCGCAGCTTTAAAAGCAAAGGCTTTTTTGTAAGCGGATTTCACTGTAAGCGGATACCGCCTTTGCTTTATCAGTTTACAGTAAAATCCGCTTACAGAAAGCTTTCGGGAATTTTTTTTGAGTTTGAAAAGCTAATCGCATACACTCACAAGCGTGGGCTTGAAATGAAGCGGGGGACAATTTGTCCCCTGGTTGGTTTGCAGACGGGAAGTTTGTTTTACGGCTTAACCAGCATTAAATCTTTTGTTGCTCAAGGGCTTCTCATGAACAGCACAAAACCGCAATTCGATTATCTGAATTTCGACTTGCTCATCGAACGCGCGGGCAGCGCATACGTGGCGCGCGTGACCAACTCGCCTGCGGGCGAAGCGGCCTCGCAGTTCAGCGTGCCGTTCGCGCCGTTCGAGTTGGAAAATTTTCTCTTGAAGATCGGGCGGCCGCGTCGCGGGGTGCGGCGGCTCAATTCGCCGGAAATGGAGGCCGCAAAAAATTTTGGCAAGCGCTTGTTCGAAAGCGTGTTCGGCAGCGAGGTCTTTGGGTGTTTGCGCAGCAGTCTTGATCAAGCCGAGGCCAAAGGCAGCGCGGGCTTGCGGCTGCGTTTGCGTTTGAATGCGCCGGAGCTTGCGGATTTGCCGTGGGAGTATTTGTACAACTCGGCGCTAAATCGCTTTCTCGTGCTCGCGGTGGAAACGCCGCTCGTGCGCTATATCGAATTGCCGGAGCGCATTCGCCCGCTCGCGGTGCAGCCGCCGCTCAAAATTCTCGCGATGCTCTCCGCCCCAACCGGCTATGCGCTCCTCAATGTCGAAGAAGAATGGCAGAAGCTGCAAAACGCGCTCGGTGATTTGCAAAAGCGCAAGCTCGTCACGTTGGAACGTTTGGACGAAGCCACGCTGCCGGCCTTGCAACGGCGTTTGCGCCAAAGCTCATATCACATTTTTCATTTCATCGGCCACGGCGGTTATGACGAGAGCGCGCAGGACGGCGTCTTGCTGCTCGAAGATGAAACCCGCCACAGCCGCAAAGTGAGCGGACAGTTTCTCGGGACCATCTTGCACAACCATCGCCCGCTGCGGCTTGCGGTGCTCAATGCTTGCGAAGGCGCGCGCGCCTCACGCACCGATCCGTTTACCGGCGCGGCCCAGAGCCTCGTGCATCAAGGCTTGCCCGCGGTGATTGCCATGCAGTTTGAAATTACCGACGCCGCGGCGATCACTTTCAGCCACGAGTTTTACACCGCGCTGGCCGACGGCTATCCAGTTGACGCCGCGCTGGTGGAAGCGCGCGCCGCGATTTTCGCCGGCGGCAACGACGTGGAATGGGGCACGCCCGTGTTGTACATGCGCGCGCCTGATGGAAAAATTTTCGATCTCGCGAGCAGCGTTACACCTCAACCGCGTTTGGAAGAAACTCCGCCTCCCAATGTGGCGCCATCGGCTCAACCTCATTTTGATGAAGTGCCGGCTTTATTACAAGAAGCAGAAAGAGCGTGCAGCACGGAAGATTGGCAGACGGCCATTGAAAAGTATCAGTTCATTTTGAAGCTGCGGTCGGATAATGCCGAGGCTAAAGCCGGTTTGGACCTGGCGCAAGAAGAGGCGAGACTGGCAACGCTTTATGCCGAAGGCCGCGCACACCAAGAAGCAAAGCGTTGGTCGCAGGCGCTTGAAAAGCTGCGGCAGGTGCAAAAAATACGGCCGCAGTACAAACAAGTGAATGAGCTTGTGGCTGCCATTGAGCGGTCTCTTGCAGAACAAAACCGCAGCGAGCAAGTGGCCGCGCTCCTGCAAGAAGCGGAAAAGGCTGCTGCCAGAAAAGATTGGCAAACGGCGATTGCGAGATTGCAGAGGATTTTAGAGCTGGAGCCAACCCATGCCGAAGCCCAAAGCATTTTGCGCTCGGCGCGGCAAGAGCTGGATTTGGCAAAGCTCTACGAGCAAGGCCAGGCGCATCTCACTGCGAAGCAATGGCAACAAGCGGTGCAAAGTTTTCGCCGCGTACAAGAGCTTCGAAGTCATTATGAAGATGCGGAGGCTTTACTGGCCTCAGCCGAGCGCGAATGGCGGAAGGAACAGGAAGCGCTGAAACCGAAAGTGGCTGCAGTGCCTCCGCCCGCAGCGCCGAAAGCCTCGCGGCGTGGTTGGATTTTGTCCGGCTTGGCTTTGCTTATTGTTGTGGTCAGTTGGCAGATTTATAAAAATATCGATTTGGGCCAATCGCTGGAAGAAGAAAAGCCCTCGCCGGCGTTTGCAATTAAATCGACGTCGAAATATACTTTGCGCAGCGTGGGAAAGAGCAACCTTTCTACCGAAGCCGTTAAAAATATGTTGAAGGAGCAAGACTTTTTCTGCAAAACCGGATATGACTGGAGCAATCCGCAAGGTCGAGGCATGACCAATGATTTTGTGCTTCAGGCTAGTGGAAAAGTCGTTTTGGATCGCGCCACGGACTTGATGTGGCAACAGGCCGGTTCGCCCGAGTATATGACTTATGAAGAAGCGCAAGCTTATGTTGCGCAGTTGAATCGCGATAATTTTGCGGGATACGCGAACTGGCGTTTGCCAACTTTGGAGGAAGCCATGTCGCTGATGGAGCCGAGCGAGTTGAACGCTGATTTGTACATTGATGCGAAGTTTGACAAAACACAACGGTACATTTGGACTGCTGACAAAGAAAGCGCCGGCGTGGCGTGGGTGGCCTACTTCGACAGCGGTGAATGCTTCCGCAATGCAGTGGGCTACGATAACTTCGTCCGTGCGGTGCGCGCCGGACAATAGATCCTTTGACCCTTTGAGTCCTTTGACCCTTTTCTTTTGCTGTTGCCTTTTCTTTTGCTGTTGCCTTTGCTTTTGATTTTGCTTTTGCAGAGCGAGCGCTAGCGAGCGGCCTCGAAAATTTTTTTGTAGCCCCACCCCCTTGTGGGGTGCTGTGACATGAACAAAAACCGCGGCCCACTTAAATAAACGGTATTGGGTAAAAAGTCTTTGCGCATTTCATCTCTCCTGAGTATCGTAACCATATGATGGAAACGGGACGGGGTGGGCGGTTGCTGCGACCAACGAATTTACGGTTGTGAGAGCGCCCCACAAGGGGGCGGGGCTACGAATCGTGCGCATGCAATTTAAAAAACGCTATAAAAGAGCGGGGCGAGTGACGGCGGAACAAGGGCAAGTTGAAAGCAGTGCCGCAAAAGTGGAGGGCCAGAATCCGCCCCGCGCGCAAGCGCGGAAGCGGAGCGTGCCCAGTTGATCATTGTGCACCTCGATCACTCCGTAAAACGGAGTATTCGCAAGCCGGCAATCCTATCTCGTGTTTACGGGAATGGATTGGACGTGGGTCCGAACGAACGGACCGCAAGTATCGAGGCAAAAGCGCCGGCGTGGCGTGGGTGGCCAACTTCAACAACGGTAAATGCAACCGCAATGAAGTGGGCAACAATAACTACGTCCGTGCGGTGCGCGCCGGAAAATGATCCTCCGCGGTTTCATGGCCTGCAGGTGTAACGCGTGTCTTGGGTTTGGCGCTGTCTCCCACACAACAAACCCTTCGCGCAAACGTTCGAGCCAAAGCTACGCGTGCTCGACGACGAGCTGCGGGACTTTCAACCGAACCCTTTTGTTTCGCCGAACTGAAGCACGCAGGTTTTATCGCGCCGCTTTGGTATGCACCTCGCCCCGCCTTTTTTTTTTGAGCGTGTTTGGAAATTCCCCCCTTGAGGGGGGTGTCATCGCAGCACAAGCCACCAACACAGTACAGATTTGCGGTTTGATCACTCTGCAATAGCGCATATATGAGTTTTGATGCGCTCATTCGTGCTGGAGAACACCCCCCTCAAGGGGGGAATTGTAGAGAGCTTGGACTTTTCAAATGCGCTTTTAGTGCAGCGCTACGATCTTGAGCTAGGAGATAGTAATGCCCCGAAGTTTGCGCTTGTTCCTCGTCTTTTTTATGTCCGTGCTTCTCTTCGTTTCATGCTCCCCAAACGCGAATCCTCCAAATGAACCGGCGCAGGCCCGTGCGGCTGTCATCTTCCCCGAACCCAAGCTTCCCTTTGCCCCGAAAAGTTATTTGTGCTATCGCGCCACCGCGCCGCTTGTGCTCGACGGCAAGCTGGACGACGAAGCCTGGCAACGCGCGGCATGGACGGAAGATTTCGTTGACATCGAAGGCGAGCTCAAGCCTCAGCCGCGCTATCGCACGCGCGCGAAGATGGTGTGGGATGAGGAAAATTTTTATGTTGCAGCCGAGCTTGAAGAGCCGCACGTGTGGGCGACATTGACCAAGCGCGATGCGATCATTTTCTACGACAACGACTTCGAAGTCTTCATCGACCCCGACGGCGACACGCATCGTTATTATGAACTCGAAGTGAACGCCTTCGCCACGGAGTGGGATTTGTTTTTGGTGAAGCCCTATCGCGATGGCGGGCCGGCGCTGCACTCGTGGGATATTCAAGGCTTGCAAACGCGGACGCATATCGCGGGCACGATCAATCAGCCGAGCGACCAAGATCAAGGCTGGAGCGTGGAGATTGCGTTACCGTGGGACGTGCTGAAAGAGTGCGCACCGAGCGGCGCGCCGCCGAGAGATGGACAGCAATGGCGCGTCAACTTCTCGCGCGTGGAATG
This sequence comes from uncultured Cytophagia bacterium, assembly GCA_964395375.1. Taxonomy (GTDB): domain Bacteria; phylum Zhuqueibacterota; class Zhuqueibacteria; order Zhuqueibacterales; family Zhuqueibacteraceae; genus JABWAN01. Next base: position 3,139 of record CAYNDW010000151.1, on the reverse strand, counting down.
GCAAACCCAAGTGATTGACGGCGAGTATGTGAAAGTGAAGAACGCGCAGACCAACAAGCCTTTGCCCGAATACAATTGGATATGGTCGCCGCAAGGATTGATCAACATGCACTATCCGGAAATGTGGGGCTTCGTGCAGTTTTCGGAAAAGGAGGTGGGCAGCGAGGATGATTCCGTGAGAGTGCCGGCGCATGAGCAAGCCAAGTGGGCGTTGCGGCAGATTTATTACAAGCAGCGCACGCACTTCAATCGACATGGAAAATTTGCAGAGAATGTTTTAGCGCTCGGCTTGCAAGGCGAGCGCGTCCGTGGCTATCGCTGGCCGCCGGAAATGAAGACGACGTGGAATATTTTCGAAGCGCAACTGCCGAGCGCAGACGGCAAAGAGGTGTGGCGCATCAATCACGAGGGTTTGGTGTGGGAGGGGAATGAGTTATTGCCCGAGCGTTGAGGGCGCAGGCTGTGCCTTCATGCCGTTTGATTGCTGAATGGGTAGAACGAGCATGGGATAGCCGTAGTCAAGTAGGATATCCATGGCTTTGTCCGCGCTATACTCGAGAAGAGCAAATTCGCGCTCTTCGTCTTTCGGTGCGGTTACATGAATCCAAATTTCGTTTGCGCTTTCGGGACTCGGCGTGGTATAGAGATATTCGACCTCGGGAAATTGCGCGCGAATATCTTCTAAAAGTTTATCTTTGAGTTCTTGTTGTTTCAGATTAAGCGAGAGCGCGTCGTCTCTTGTCGAAGATTCGCTCAGTGCTTTCGCGCCGTTTGGTTTGGGCGCCGGCATGACGAGCATGTGATAGCCATAGTCGACCAGAATATCCACCGTCTTGTTCGCACTATATTCAATCAACGCGATTTCGCGATCTTCATCTTCCGGCGAAGTGACGTTGATCCAAAGATCGTTCGGATTCTCAGGGCTGGGTGTTACTTCCAAAAATTCCACTTCGGGGAATTTTTTTTGCACGTCGTCAACGAACTCGGCGACGAGTTTTTGCTGTTTCAGATTAAGCATAGCGCAATACCTCGTTTATGGCTTTGACAAATTCTTCCGCTTGAGCCAGCAGGCGATTAGCTTTCTTTTTGCTAACCACAACGGCTTGATAGTCCGCCGCATTTCGAATTGTTTGGGCGTCAGGCAGATATGATTTGAACTTACTGTTCAAGATTTTTCTGCGATGAATAAGCTCGTTCGCGAACAGCGACTGTAGCGGCGCATGATCCAGTTGTTTTCTACCGCTCAAGTCGATGCCTCTTTCCATAAGCAAAGTTGCGGCCGCCTGAAACATCGCATAGTAAGCGCGGTTCGCGCTCGCATTGCACAAGCCGTTTTGCAAACACAGCCGTGCTGCGGTTAGATTCTCTTCGGACTTGGTGAAGAAGACCGCCGCTTCCATCAAACCACCTCCCGTGTTTTTTTGATTGCAGTCATGTTTACTCTTTTCGCATCTTAGAAGCAAGCAAAAATTCCCGCACTCATTTTAGCATGGAGAAACCATGATGCTTTATCTCAATTCAATCAGCCGCAGAACTCTTTTACTTCTCTTGATTGCAATGCTCATGTCAAACACTCGCAGCTTTGCGCAACTTGCTCCGCCCACGGTCGTGAAGAAACCAAAAACCGAAACCATGCACGGCGACACGCGCGTGGATGATTACTTCTGGCTGCGCGAGAAAAGCAATCCCGAGGTGGTGAGCTATCTCAAAGCGGAGAATGTTTACGCGGAACAACGGCTCGCTGAGACGAAGCCGTTGCAGGAGCAACTTTATAAAGAAATGCTCGGCCGCATTAAAGAAACCGATCTCTCCGTGCCCTATCGTTACGGTGAGTATTACTACTACTCGCGCACGGAGCAAGGCAAGCAATACGCGATTTATTGCCGCAAGAAAGGCGCGCTCGACGCAATGGAAGAAGTCACGCTCGATCTCAACAAGATGGCGGAGGGCAAAACTTTCATGGGCCTCGGCGCTTATGAAGTGAGCGACGACGGCAACGTGCTCGCGTTCTCCACGGACTCCACCGGCTTTCGCGTGTACAATGTGCAAATCAAAAATCTGCGCACCGGCGAAATCTTATCCGATCATGCGGAAGACGTTGGCTCCGTGTTTTGGGCCGCGGACAATCGCACGCTCTTTTACACCACGAAAGACGCGGCGAAGCGTTCGCATCGCCTCTATCGGCACGTGCTCGGCTCGGAGAAATATGATTTGCTCTATGAAGAAAAAGACGAGCGCTTCAACGTTTACGGCGGCCGCACGCGCAGCAAAGCGTATCTCCTCGCGTATTCGAGCAGTCTCACTACCACCGAGGCGCGCTTCCTTCCGGCGAACGCGCCGCTAAGCGAGTGGAAGCTGCTCGTGGCGCGCAAGCCGGAGCGCGAACTTGATATCGACCATCACGGCGACCAATTTTATATTCGCGTGAATGACACGGGCCGAAATTTTCGGCTCGTCTCCGCGCCGGTGAATGATCCGAGCGAGAGCAATTGGAAAGAGCTGGCGCCGCAGCGCGCCGACGTAATGCTCGAAGGCCTCGATTGCTTTGCGCAGCATTACGTGCTTTATGAACGCAAGAACGGCTTGCAGCAAATCGGCATTACGGATTTCAAAACCAACAAGAGTCACTATCTCGAATTTCCCGAGCCGGTCTACACCGTGTTCGCTTCCACCAATCGCGAGTGGAACACGAACTTGCTGCGCTACAGCTATCAATCGCTCGTCACGCCGAACTCGGTTTATGATTATGAAATCAGCACGCGCAAAAGCATTTTGCTCAAACAGAATGAAGTGCTCGGCGGCTATGACGCAACGCAATATAACTCCGAACGCATTGACGCGACAACGAAAGACGGCACGCGCATTCCCATTTCGCTCGTGTATAAGAAAGGTTTCAAGCGCGACGGCAACGCACCGATGCTGCTTTATGCTTACGGCTCATATGGCGCGCCCTCTTTTCCGACTTTCAATTCGAATCGTTTGAGTCTGCTCGATCGCGGCTTCGTGTTTGCGCTCGCGCATATTCGCGGCGGCGGCGATTTGGGCAAGGCGTGGCATGAGCAAGGCCGCATGCTTACGAAGATGAACACATTCACGGATTTCATCGCGTGCGCAGAGCATGTGATTGCGCAGAAGTACA
>CAYNDW010000150.1:0-10978 GCA_964395375.1 uncultured Cytophagia bacterium | reverse complement strand
TGGATTGGAAAATTTGGCGCGACATAATCTCATCACGTACAAATCGCTGCAACAAGCGCTCGATGCCTGGGCGCTAGACGAATTGATCGGCCATTACGTGAACTATCGCAAGCAAATCAGTCCGTCATTTGAAAGGTTGTTACCGGCGGAAGATTTCGAATTGTATGCGGTCAGTACACGTCATCCTGAAAAGCTCGCAAATACAGTGGCGCTACAATCGATACAAGAGGGAATTTACGGCCTTCATTGGGGCAGTCGGCTGATTCGTCTCATCGTTCTCAGCGAAGTTCCTCAAATCGAACGCAATGCCTTGTGGCTGCTATTTAGCGGCATTGCAGAAAAAGTGCAATACGGCGTATCGCAGTACAAATTGCGGCAACGCGAGTTGCGCGCCGTGTTGAATAAGCTGTTGGCATCTTATCGTTTAGAGGGTATCCCTATGCCTTACACCGTCGAAGATTTCAAAAGAGAAGTTAGAGAAGAAGTTTTGGCCTCCATGACGCCAGATGAACGTTTGAAAGGATTGCCTTCCGAAGAGCTTTTGAAGAGGCTTCCCCCACAAGAGCGCTTGAAAGGCTTAACGAGGAAACAAATTGAAGACTATTTGAAAACGCTTTCAGCGAAGAGTCGTGGGCGGAAACGCGGAGCATAACGACAATGCTCCGCGTGCTAATTTTTGTTTGATCGGGCTCTCGCTGCTTTCGCGCGAGTCCAGCTACGTTTTTTTACCACGCAAGCCGCTGGCGAAGAACGCGAACAGCGCCGTCAGCAATCCCCACAAAATATACCCCAACTCCGTCGCGGCTAGCCACTCCGGCTCGATCTTCGCTAGGTATTGCCGTGCTTCCAAAAAATAAAACAGCAGCGTGCCCACGAACCCGGCGACGATTGCCGCATGCACTTGCCGCGGTTGCGTTTGCGGACGAAAGAGCGCCATCATTGGAATAAAAACCGTTGTGGTCAAAATGCCAGAGGAGAGATAAAAAATATCCCACAACGATTCGATGACGAGCGCATAGCTAAACGCCACGGCAATGGCGCCGATTGAAATCAAGCGCGGGAGCTTCGCCCTCATCGCAGGCGAAAGGCGGCGTTCAGTCGCAGGCTCGAGGAGATCATATGAAAGTGAGAGCGCGAGCACATTGCCCGTGGTATCGACAGTGGACATCGCTGCGGCCGCGAGTCCCACCGTGAGCAAAACATTCAACCACACGGGCGCGTAATCTTGCATGAGTACTGCAAAAATTTTCTCGCCGTTTGCTAACTCTGGGGGAATGCTTAGGCCTTGCGGCGGATAAAGAAAAAGCGCCGCGAGGCCGATGATCATTGGCCCAATTGCCACGAACAAAAACGAGTTTGCCGCGGCGATAAGCACGCCCTTGCGCGCTTCGGCGGTTGAACGGGAGGCTTGCATGCGAATCCAGACATCGGTGGTTACGAGCCAGCCGGGCAAATACGCAATAAAGGTCATCACGAGCAACGCGAAGCCGGTGGAGAACAGTGAAGTCGCGGGCGCATGCGCTTTCGGCGGCGCGGGCAGATTGTTCATCCACATGGCGAAGCCGCCGTGCTCCAAAATCTGCGCGCTGCCAAGATAGGCGATGGCCGTGATGAAAAACGCCACAAGCACGAATTGAATTTGATCCGTGGAAACGTCCGCGGCCAAGCCGCCCATCGCGGAATACGTTGCAACCACGAAGGCCATCAAAAAAAGAATGAAGTAAAAATTTGTATCGAATAGCGGCGTGAGAATTTGCGCCGCGGCATAAAGTTCCGCGCCGCACCACACCATGTAAACGAACGCGAGCGGCACCGCGAGCAGTTGCCGCGCGCGCGCGCCGAAGCGTTGGCCCACCATTTCGGGCTGAGAAAAGGCTTGCAATTTTCGCAGGCGCGGTGCTAATATAAAAAAGCCGAGCATGGCCAACAGCCACGGAATGCCCAACAACCACAGGCCGCCCACACCGTACCAATAAAAAAGCTGCACGCCATAGACGCACGACCAACTGATCGACATCATGCTCGCCGAAATCGAAAGCCCGGAAGCCCAACCCGAAAGCGTGTGACTCGCGGTCCAAAAATCTTGCGAGAAATTTTGTGTGACGACACGAGCTTGCTTGCGATAAGAAAAATATCCGACCGCAATCACGACGACGGAATACACCGTGAAGCCGCACCAGTAATAGAAGGACGGAGGCATGTTGGCCTTTCGGTTTAATTCGAGTATGCTCTCGATCTGATGCTGAATGCTGATTGACAAGATCAAGTAGCGGGTTGAGCCGCAAAAAGTCAAGCGCAATGTCTCAGTTCACAGACATGCGCGTTCAGATTTAGAACAGTATTTGAAGCCAGCACAGGCGGCGGATTTGTTAAGAGTTTGATTTCCCAGTTGCGCCGGCATTGGCATTGCGCTTGCCTAAAAACGCTAAGGTTGTGGTTCGGATTTTAAATAACTAGTTCAGGTAGCATCCAATTATCCCGGCGGCCTCGCGCGGAACGCTGGGAGCGGAGTTTTATGGAAGCACACAAGTCTACACCGGTTTATCATCAAGCCACGATGTCTCGCAAAAATATTTGCAAGCTCTCGGCGATCATGTTCACGGACATCAAGGGCTTCAGTCGTCGCATGGGCGAAAGCGAGCAGCTTACGCTCAAGCTGTTGCGCGATCACAATCGCATCATTCGTTTTCTCGTGCGCAAACATCGCGGCCGCATTGTGAAGAGCACGGGCGACGGTTTTCTGATTGACTTTGATAGCGCGGTGGTCGCGCTGCAATGCGCGGTGGAAGCGCAGCAACGCTTTTTGCGTTACAACGAAAAAAAAGCCGAGTTGGATCGCATTCTCGTGCGCATAAGCGTAAGCCTCGGCGAAGTGATGATCGTGGACGGCGACTTGTTCGGCGATGAAGTGAATATCTCGGCGCGCATTCAACAGCTTGCCGATCCCGGCGGCATTTGCATCACACGAGAAGTCTACGAGCGCGTGAAGAGTAAACTTTCGCTGCTCGCGGTCAACATGGGCCCGCAAAATTTAAAAAACATCCGCCAGCCGGTTGAAGTTTACAAAGTGCTCATCAAAGATCCCTCGCAAGGCACGGTGGCCGCGCCGGAAAACGAGGCCGAAGAAAATGTTGTGACGGAAGTCTCGTCCGTCGCGCAAGCGGAAGAGCAAAGCGCCGCTCCGGCAACGCCCGAGACGATCGCCACGTTAGCGCCTCCGCCCGCGCTTCCGGCAGCGAGACGTTGGACTGCGCGTCAGTACACCTCCGCGTTTTCACTGGCGGCGGTATTGCTCCTCGCACTCTTGGCGTTAAGCGGCGCGGGCGGGAAAATATTCGCGTGGAAAAAAGAGCCGCCCCGACAAGCGGGCCTCGTGGAAGTGCCGACGCGTTTGCTCGCGCTTGCGAATAAAACCATGCTCGTAAGTTATTTCGAGAATCGCACGCGCGACGAGCGCGACGACTGGATGTGCATCGGGCTCGCGGATATGCTCATCACGGATTTGCAGCGCCACACTTCTCTGCGCGTGTTTGGTCGCCCGCAAATAAACGACGCGTTGAGCCTGCTCGGCGTCAAATCCGAACAGGCGATGAGCCTCACGCTCGCGCGCAAGGTGGCGCAAAATATCGAGGCGGATTTTATGTTGTGCGGCGCGGTGGCGCACGAAGGCAAGCGCCTGCGTTTCGACGTTCAGCTCTTTGATGCGCGCTCCGGCGAATTGCTGCTTGCCGACACGGAACAAGGCGAGAGTGTGTTTCAAATGATTGATCAACTCGCGGAAAGATTAAGAAAGAAACTCAACTAGCTCTTCCAACGATCCCACCTCGGATTTTCCGATACGCCGCACTCCCAATTCCCTCGGGTAGAGCACACGGATTAAAAACACACACCGCAACACCGCGTTCCCTCCGTGTGTGCTTTTGATCCGCGTGTCCTCAAAAAAGAACTCGCAGCGTTTTATATCTGTAAACCTCTCATTGGCGCGCAAAGGTTTTTTCGCATGCCTTCCGTTCAGCCGCACGCCGGGTCATTGGCCTTCCACACAGCCTTTATAAAACGGACAAAAGGGATGCAGCTCGAGCTTGAATAATTTATGGGCAAGCATGGGATCCGTCTCAAACTCCGCGCGCGCCGCGGCCTCATTTTCCGCGGTGAGCAAGAGCATGCCTTTGTCGGAATACCTCCCGCCGATCAATAATTTTTTCTCTTGCCGCAGGCGTTTGAGATTGGCGCTGTGCTCTTTGAAGTAAAGTTGCTCATGGGCGGGCTTTTCCTTTTGCCACGCTTCGCCGAGAGCGAAGAAGGCGATGAAAAATTCCGCGGGTTTGCGCACGGCAGTGGTGTCCGGTGCGGTGAGTGCGGTTGAACAAGACTGCCGTTCATGCGTGCTTGAATCAAAACTTGGCGGCCAATTCCAAAGCGCAAGGCTGGCCCAAAAGACGAACACGATTTTCATTTTTTCTCCGTGCGAGTTCATGCGTAACTGTTTTTCACCAAAGACGCGATGATTGCGCAAACGTTGCTTACGCCGTTTTCTTGCGGCGATACGGCGAAAGTAAAAAAATCGTTTGAACCCTTGCTTTCGGAAAATCGATTTGCTATACTCGCCGCCGTAACACGTACCCGCCTCTTGCACCTGCCTCTGTGAATGGTATCGCGCTGTTCCGCGCATAAGAATTTAGCATTCCTCCCGGAATACCATAACATACCGAACTTGACGTCATTCTCTTGGTGCGTTTTCTTCAAATCATTTAAGCTTCTCACCTGATTTCGGCATTTTGCCAAGGGCGGGTTCCTATGCGAAACAAGGTCCTCGCGGTAAATGTGAAGTGGGCAGTACCGGGCTGGTTTTTGAGACAATTTCTTCGCGGGGCAAAACTAATTCTTTGCGACTATGCCTTCCTTGCGGGGATTACGTTGAGCGCGAATTTCCTTGGGATACCTGCAAAGGCGCAAGATCGAAACGTGAATGCGCCGACGGTGCAACCTTCCGTTACTTTTCGCGCCTCTCCGGCTCGTGTCGGGCCGGGCGACATTCTTAATTTCACTTACAAAGTGTATCCCGACACCCTACCTCGCCTCAAACTGGAAAACGCGAAGTTAAAATTGGGCATCCGAACACTATCGAGCGGTGATCCCACGCCTTCATTAAAAGACGCGACCTTTCGCGCCATTGCTTCATATCGGCTCCGAGCCAATAACGGCGGTCGCGATAATCTCAATCTCGTTCCGCTACAAGATCTCGCGGACAATACCTGGGTTTATGATTTAGGCACCATCGGGATCGATTCGACCCGCCAAGCCGCCGATACTCTCGCCCTAGAATTTTCTTATGAAGTCACGGACAGCGGTTTGACCACGTGCGCTGGCTTGGTTGCAGGCGTAAATGCGGATTTGTTGGGAGGGCGTTTTCCCGTTAGCAAAACCGCCTTCAGTGATCTCAAAACGAGCGCGGACATGGATTGGAGTTTTACCTGCGATCCCGAGCCTGCAGGTAAATACAAACAGCGAGACCGCGTCGGTTTGAAATTGATTTATCGCAACACCGGCTCCTCTTGGGATAATAATGTTCGCTTCCGCGTTGCGATTCCTTTTCCCCTCAAAGCGAACGCAAACAACACCACCTTCGCTCTTTTGCCCGCCGGGGTTATTGCGAGTTTTAGCCCAACCGAAGATGCCGTTGAATTTTTTCTCGGCGATGTGCGGAATAACGTCGCGCAAGGCGTCATTCATTTTTTTATCGACTTCAATATTCGCAGCGCGCCCACGGATAATTTGCAATTCTGCACGACGCTGCTCTCCGACTGTGATCCGCAAGCGCAACCTCCGAGAGGCGAACGCAAGTGCAAGGGCATTGGCATTGAGTTGTCTAATTTGCTAGGCGTAACCAAAAGCGCGACTCCGAATGAAGTTGCTCCCGGCGATACGATTAAATACACAATCACGTTGCAACGGTATTCGCGTGACGTCGTGCAGGATCTAGACTCCGTGTTGGTAGAAGATTTCCTGCCGCCGGGCCTAGACCTTCTCATTCCCGTCTCCCCTTCGCAGTTTACCGCGAATCGCGCCAATCGTTACTTGAGTTGGCAAGTGCTAAATTTCGTGACGGATCAAATAACCATTACCTATCGCGCCGTGGTGCGAAAGGATTTTTATCCCCGGGTTGTTGCAGGGTCGGATTCAATCTGCGCGGGGGTGCCATTTACAAATACCATTATCGCCACCGTGCAACAGAATGAGCCGAATGAAATCACCGATGGGATAACCAGCGACAACACCGCGAGCGCTTCGATCAAGATTAAGCCGCTTGGCGATGTGCTCGCAACCCAGGTTCTCCTCGACAAAACGAGCGTGTTGCCCGGCGAAATCGTCACGTTTCGCGTGTCTTATCAAAATAGGAGTTCTTTTGCCGGTTCTGGTTTATTTCGGTTGGTCGATAGCCTACCGGAGCGGAGTTGGTTCTCTACACCTTTTGAAATTTTACCTGCGGAAGCGCGCTATGACGCGAGCCAGCATCTCATTCTCCTTGATAATCTAAATCTCTCCGCCGGAGAGAACGGTGTTTTAACTTTCAAAATGCGGGTGCGCGAGGACACGCTCCTGTGTGCGACAATTACCAGCGAGAATGCCGTGAGCCTGCTTTTGCAAAATGATATCGATTGCGTCAAAAGCAACAATGCGCGTCGCGATACACTCACAATTCTGAATCCACGCACCGAAACGCGCCTCGCGCTCGCCAACCTCGACCGCAACGCGGAGCGCGATAGACCGACCGACTTCATGATCAACTACAACAGCGGCGGCAGTCTCATTCCCGTGCGCAACGTGATGATTGCGGCAACTTTGCCCGCGGGTATGGAGTTCGTTTCCGGCGATCTCACGCCCGCGGTCAATGGTCAAATCTTGACCTGGACGGGTTTGACGATTTTACCTGCTGAAAACAAAGCAATCCGGGTTACGGTCGTGCCGCGCGCTTCGCAACCATGCTTTGCGGATACACTGCGCGCTACGGCGACGATCACTTCGAGTCCTTTTGTCTGCACGCCCGCGGCGCCGCGAACCGGTTCGCTTATTTTGCCGGGCACGGATGATTTGCTTGATCTGCGTGTAACGGCGACGCCCGATAATATTGTGCCGCTGGATGCGAGCAGCGCGCCGGCATTGATCTACACGTTGACCGTTACGAACAACAGTCAATTCGACGCCGAAGAGTTGCGGCTGACCGACACCGTGCCGGACGCGAAAAATTTTATGCTGGTTTCGGCTTCGGCGGGAAGCGTGATTGATCCTCAACGCGGCGTGGTGACTTGGACGATTCCACGGTTGAATGTCGGTGCGAGTGCGCAATTCTCGGTGCAAGGTAATGTCGTCAACAAACTGTATTGCGCGCCCGATTCGCTCGTCAACACGGTTGTGCTCGTTGCCACCAAGCTGCCGCAATGTGTGCCGGAGAGAAGTATCACCAAACATGTAATCGCGGCCACGCGCCCGGAAAACCAACCAACTTTGGAGGTTGTGGGAGGCGCGATTGTGCTGAAAAACGAAGGCCGTAGCGACGGCGCAGTGGAGCCATATGAGCCGGCGACTCTGTGCGTCAAGTTGCGTGCGAATGCGGCAATCAGCAATTTGACCTTGCGCTCGACGCTGCCCAATTTTAACGGTTGGACCGCTTCGTTTGGCGACAACGTTGTTACGCTTGCGCCCGAAGCCAACAACCCGAAAGCATTAGCCCCGGGCGAAGAGCGCGAGTTTTGTTTTCAGGTGCAAGGCCCGCAAACGATCTCGGTTGATCGCGCCACGGTCAATGGCGTGCTGGTCTCCGATCAAAATTGCGGGCAAGTTTTCGGGCCTTTGACTTTTCCTGCAAAAGGGCTTCCGGCTTTGAAGCTGGCACTCAGCCTCAGCGACGCGAGCGAAAACAATTTGGCCCGTGATAATGAAGCCCTGACGGCAACAACAACTTTACAGCACGAGAGCACGAGTCGCTTCAACGCTGAGAACGTGACGCTGCATCTCGCCTTACGCGCGGAAGCGCCGGCCAATATCGAGTTGATTTCTGCGCATGACGTCAACGATATCAAACTGGCCGTTGCGCAATTCGCGGTAAATGCTCCGGCATTACAGTGGCCGGTAAAATTTCGCTATCCGGTTTTGACCGTGCAGAATCAGCGCATTGTTGCCACGGCTTATTACGCCTACTTCGGGTTCAATAACGCCGGCGCGCTCGCTGAAGTGAAAAGCGGCGAGGTCATGGCAGTGATGGCGATCGAACATCCGTGTTATGCGCGCCCGCGCACTTTTATTCCGGAGCAACACCATGCGGGCATGAGCTTTCAACCCAATGACGGCCAGACCGTGACGATCTTCGACGTGGCGGGCAATAGAATTTGGCAAGGCGAGACCGACGAAGTGTGGCGCGGCCTCAATCAAAACCACCAGCCGGTGTTGCCCGGAACCTATGTTTGGGTGATTTCGGGCGAGGGCGGCTGCAAAGGCACAATAGTGGTGTTGCGTTAATTCACGGCTTTATTGCAAACCCAGAGTGGGAGGTTTTCTCATGCGATCGCTTTTAAGAAAAATTAGCATGTGCCAGATGCTGCTGTTCGCTTGCGCGCTCGGCTTCTTACCGCAAATTTTGCAAAGCCAGCCGTTGACGCAAACCGGTGTGCGTGTGGACGCTATGGGCGGCGCGTTTCTCGCGGTTTCAAACGACGTGAATGCGCTGCAATTCAGTCCCGCGGGCTTGCTCAACAACAAAGAAAAATGGTTTGCGGAAGCCGGCCATCATCTCATGTTTGTAGGCATTGACGGCCTGGGCCTGACGCAACTTAGTTTTGCGCGCAATTATTCGACCCGGCGCAAAGGCCAACAAGTGCTCGTACCGCGATTCGTAGACGCCGGCGCGACGGTTTTGGCTGCGCCCGGGCCTGCATCTGCCGAAGACACGTTGTTGCAGCGGTACTCGTTGGGATTCCAAGCGCAGTTTCAAAATTTTCCGGGTTATAATCAAAACGCGTTGCGCGCCACCGTGGCTTATGGTTTCGGCGCGCGTTTGAATGACGCGCATATGATGGAATACGACGAAAGCACCCGGCAGGCGCCGTTTGCTTTTTCGGTGGGCTTGAGCGCGCGCTATTTGTGGATCGGTCTTGATCGCGCTTTTTTAGAAGACGGTTCGGCGGTTAATGATCCCGGCGAGTTGAGCGTGATTAAAAATTTTCTTGGAACCAATTCGGCGTCTTCCAAAGATTGGGCGTTGGATGCGAGCGTGACCTATTATTTTAGTCGTAAGCTGCAGGCCGCGTTCAGCGTCATGAACCTCAAGCAACCCAATCTCGCCGCCAAACTCGGCGAAGGCGGCAAGTCGCCCGACGGTTTATTTGCCCGGCGTTATCGCTGCGGTGTGGCGTATCGTGTGTTTGAGCGCTGGCTCGCCGCGGTGGACGCGGAAAAAAATCCGCAGGCCGCAGGTTGGTTCGATGATTATAATGTGTACGTCGGCGCGGAGTACGAAGGCATAAAGTACGTCACTCTGCGCGGCGGCTTCAATCGCAACTGGATCGCCGTGGGCGCGAGCTACGCGTTCATGAAGCACTTTCGTTTGCACGGCGCTTGGCAGCACGATCTGCACGGCGTCAATTTCAACAATATGCGTTTCGCATTCAGCTATGGCCGCTAACGGGAGGAGAAAATGAAGTTCGCAAGAATGCTCGCGACAATGTGCGTTGCGTTGATCGGCGCGGCGCCGCTTGGCGCGCAACCCTGTCTTCTGCCGATTACGCCGAACGAGGCTTTGCTGGAACAAAAATTCGGCACTGCTTATAATTTGCCCATCGGCGTGCAAAGCGTGGAGATCAAATCCGGTCCGAAAAAAACGGAGTTGGAAGGTTTTTATTTGACCGTGGCCGCAACCTACCTCGGCACGAGTTATCCCAACAACGAGGCCGAAGCCAAAGCTCTTGCGCCGGTCCCACAGCCGCGGGAAAATTGGTTTCGCCGCAACCTTCATGAAGAGTTGCAATATTTCGTATTTCCGCAGCTCCGCGGCGATTGCCGACCGGCGCCCGAGCTGTGGCAAAACCGGCGCAGTGAAGTTAAAATTGCATGGGAGCAATCGCAAAAACTGCTGCACGAGTTAAGCGACGCGGAAACCTTCGGCGATTTTAATATCCTCTCCACGGCCAAGATGCAGCAAGACGACGTCATCAGCATGCGCAGTTTTTTCTTGCAGCCGTCGCAGCCGGGTTTGTATCGCGTTGAGATGGCGCTCTACAAAATTCATAAGCAAAAGCCGCTGCTTGATTCTCTGCAACAGCGGCGGCAAGTGCATGTGTACTTTTCCTGCCCGGATTATGGCCCGGCGCTGGCGTTGCGCGGCGGCAAAACCGTGCAGTTGCAGGAAATGAAATACGACATCCATTTGCCCATCGTCAACAACGTCTTTTTTGAAGAAGGCGAGCCGGCGCGTTTCACCGCCAATCATACCGACAGCTTGTTTCGCGCGATGCTGTTTGGGCGCGCGGTGCAGCGGCTGGCATGCGACGCGCGTGATTCTTTGCGCCTCGTCAAACTGCCCGATCCGCTTTATGCCATGGATCGCTGGAAGTATTACAACGTCGAGCGCAGCCTCGCACTCAGCCAGGCTCGCATCGACCATTTGCAATCGGCGCTCGACGCGTCGGCGTACGACCTTCACTTGGGGCAAAAGTGCGGCGGCCATTCCAACGGCGCGGCGCGTGCTTGCCGGTTTAAATTTTCTTCCCAAGCAGAGCGCGAGGGCGAACGTTTTGAGGCCTACATTAAGCGCAATGAATCGAAGCGCGAGCCGGTGAAATTTCGCGAGGAAAATCGCGTCGTTCCGCTTGAAACCCGCAATGCTTTTGACGATTCGTTATTGTTTGCGCCGCTCACGATCAAGCCTAAAGAATATCCGCGGTATGTGGAAGTCGAACTGCGCGCCGAGAACCTTGATGCGTTG
>CAYNDW010000149.1:0-11040 GCA_964395375.1 uncultured Cytophagia bacterium | reverse complement strand
TCGGGCAAAAGTTCGACGCGGAACGCGTTGCGAAAGCCCGCGGCCTCGAAGGCTTGATTCCACCATGACGCGCCTTCGAGCAGCGCGGAGCGAATCGGTTCGGGCACGCCGGGGTCGAGATAATAAATGATCGGCTTCACCGCTTCGGAAATCGCCGCGCTCGGCTCTTTCTTCTGCAAACGAAAACGGTGAATCCAACGGCGCTGCAACGGTGCAGCAATCGGCGAGGCATAATCGCTGAACGTCAATTCGATGCAGCCCACGCGCGGATCAAACTCGCGCGGCTTATAACCCGGCGCGGGCAGTTTGACCAAAGAATGATGTTGGCGCACAGTGAGCGCTTGCGGCGTGGGGATCGTCGCGCGCACGAGGCGGCCCGGCTCGCTTGAAGTGAAGGTGAGCGTGACTTCGATCTCGGTATTTTCCGGAAATGATTTGGTGTGGGGCAGATAAAAAGCGCTGCGGTCCGCGCTCAAACTGAAATTGCCTTGTCCGGTATTTTTGAGTTGCTCGATCACGCCATGCGCATCGCGCAGAAAAAAATCCGTGGCCTCCACCAATACTTTGCCGTTTTCTTCCGCCACGATTTTAAAGCCCCACAAGATCGAGGGCGCAAATGATTGGCGCACGGCTTCGCGCTCGCGCGCATCATCGGAGAGCGCGCGGAATTTATAGTTCGGCTGCACCAGCAAAATTTTCGGGCCGATGCGCTCGAAATAAACCACGTGCTCGCCGCCAAGCTGCCCGCGATCCAGCCCGATGGGATTGGAGCCCACGCCGCTCGCGAGCGAGACTTGATAGAGAAACTCTTCGTTGCAGCGCGCGATCTCGAGCCAGAGCTTGCCGGTTTTTTCTTCCCAAAAAAGATTGAAGTAGCCCGGCAGCTTGGTCATCGCGGCCGTGTGCTTGGCGATGGTCTGGGTTGAATCAATCGGCGCGCTGCGCTGCGCGTGAGCGAGAATGGGAAGCAGAAGTACGAACGTCAGTGTGCGTGTGAAGTTTTTCACTATTTCCTCCTTATTTGTAGTAAACCCTTTTGGGTCACAGCGCTGATGCGTTTCGACGATCAAATTCGGTGGTGCGCTGGGGGTCTCCCTAGTTCATGTCATTCAGGAAGAATCTTTTTCAGTGCTGGAGAGCAACGCCAGTGCTTAAAAAGATTCCTCCTGAATGACACGAACTAGAAGCGATCACCAAACTTGAAGATCTAAACGCACAAGCCTCACGCGCTTGAAGGCGCGACTACGAACGATAACGCGCTTCAATCAATCCTTATCTGCATCGGCCAGTCGCCGTGAAAAGTTTTTGCATGCACCAATCCGGAGCACGGTTTTTCGTTTTTGATTTTGGATTTATTCTTGGCGATGAAGCCCGGCAATGCCAGCAGCGCGGCTTCAAAGGCTTGCACGAGCACGAAAGAAGGCGCACGCAGCGGCGGTTTGCGTTTGGGAGAAATTTTAAAGAGGTGAGGATAGGCGTTGGGATGCGGGATTTCCCAACCGTTTTGTTCGATGGCGTCGAGATCTTCAAATGCTAGATAGACCGGCTCAGAAAACAGCACGCTGGCGGTGCGCACGGGCGGCACGCTCTGGCCCTCGGGCACGCCAATGACGTATAACAAATCCATTTCTTCGCGGGTGATAAAGAGGCCGAGGCCGAACTCCATTCCGGCATTGCCCAGCACCGCGAAGAAGAGCGGATCGCGAAAGAAGTGGGGACATTGAATCGCGATCGGCGTGCGATCATTGATCTGCTTCCACGGCGCTTCGCGATAGAACTGCGCGGCAACGTGAAAAAAATGTTCGGCATACTCATGGGTCACGCCCGGCACTTTGAGCAGAGAGGGAAACGGCTTGCCGTCGCTTTCCGTTTGCATGGATTGCGTAAGCATCTCCACGACCTTGTCGATCGCGATGAAGCGGTCGATCACTTCCACGGTGACGCCGATGCTTGCGAGCGGCGCGCGCAGGTGTTCGGCCAGCGCCGGGTCTTTCATGCAAAGATGTGTCGGGCGCCGGGGTGGTCCCATTTGCGGTTTGGCCATGGCGGCTAAAAGTTGTTTTAGGAAATCCGCGGGCTTCGGTTGTTCCTGCCCCAACTCATGGCCGACGATCACGCCGCTTTGCAAATCAAACCACAGCCCCATCACCGGACGAACGGGCTTGCGTTTGCCTTCCTGCAACCAACTCGCGAGCTTCACATATCCGCCTTCCCAAACTTCGCGTTCGGCTTGCGGCAATTTTTGACAAGCTTTGAGCGTGCTCATTTCTCCTCCTTCACTTTCCAAACGGTGATGATTAAATTCGATCCGCCACGGCCGGGCGTGCGGTTCACCTCAAGCCGCGGTTAAACCGGGCATGAACGATAATGCCGGCTTTGAAATGTCATTCGGCAAGAAACTGCGCTCGTGCTCGATTCTCTTCCCGGAGCGAGGAGAGTTTCTTTAGAATGACGACTACGGAAGAAGCACTACGACCCGCAACGATGATGTTCGCGCGTCGCTTTGAAACGGAGCTTGGTAACAAGAATAACCAGCAACCAGCAAACCTCACCACTCCTTTTTGAAAATCAAATCAAAGCCGCTTTCTTTATCGTCCTTGCCGCCCTTGGCGGCTTGCAGAAAAAGATAGCGCTTGATCTCGTATTCCAGCGCGACGCGCAACGCCTCCGCGGAGCCGCTGAAATCTTGCGTCACGCTGAGAAAAAGATTGTTGTTGATATATCTGCCCACCATCACCGCCGCGTTCTGTTGCTCGCCGCCTTGAAACTCAACCACGTCCAGGCCCAATCTTTTTCCCAAAGTATTCGTGAGTTGCTGCGAGACCAAGCCCGAAACCAAGCCGCGCGCGGTTTTGGTGAGATCCATTTTTTCGCCGGTCGCGTTGCCGCCCGCGAGGCCGAGGCTTTCAAAGGGCACGTTGAAGAGCAAGAGCGCCAACGCTTCCTTTTGCTCCAGCCTCGTACCGTGCTCATTCAAAAATTCGATTTGCGGATTGTTCAACGCGCCGGAAATTTTTACGAGCATCTCGTGCTTTTCTTTATCCAGGCGATAAACATAACGCGCGGTGAGCGCGAGGGTCGGCGGATTTTCAATGTCGCCCTGAAAAATGATTTCGCCTTCTTGCACTTCGAATCTTTTGCCGAACAATTCGTAATTGCCGCGCACGATGCGAATCGGGCCGAAGGCGGAAAAGGCTTGGCCGTCTTGAATGAAATTCAGTTCGCCCGCCAATTCGAGATTGACTTCGGGGCCGCGAATCCACGTATTGCGCGGAATGATGATCTTCAGCTCGCCGTGAATTTTTTGAAGCAAGGGCGCAATCGGATCGGCCACCGGCGCGGCGGCCACACGCGTCGAATCCGCGGGCGCGGTGGTGAAGGGCGCTTCAAGCTCTAACGCCGTTTGGCGCTGCAAGCCTTCCAGGAAAAAACGCGCGCGTTTGATCGTCGCGTCGCCGGCATAACTGAGTTGCTGCAAATCGCCGCCGGCGCGCACCTCGGCGTCGAGCAGCAGCTCCACATCGCGCGTGCGCGCGACTAAAAAATTTTGGGCTTGCAAATCGCCTTCGGCGCTCAGAATTTTTCCGTTCTCATAATTGGCCACGACGTTCAGGCTCAAGCTGCCGTCTTTCTCGCTGCGCACTTTGCTCGCTAGCTTGAACACGCCGGGGGAAATATCCAAACCGAGACGAACGTCGCGATACGCCGTGCCGTTTTCCGGAACGCTGAACTCGCCTTCCGCCACGTTGAACTTGCCGAACGGTTTCGGCTCGCGCCAGGTGTTTTCAAGCTTGGCATCGAAAGACAAACTGCCTTTCACGCGCCGGAGCTTGGGCAAAAAAGTTTGCAGAAAAGCGAGATCGAGATTCTCCGTCGCAGCCTGAATCCGAATCGGGCGATCATTGCGCAGCACGAGGCCGCTATCGCCCGCGGCCATGCGCACGGGCAGAAAACCCTCGCCCGCCAAAACGCGCGTGGGGTCTTGCGCGAGCGTGAAGCCCCAACTGATTTGCTCGTTTTGAAAAGCAAAGCTCCCGGCCAAATGTTCAAACGCAAACTCCGCAAACTTGCCGTCGCGCAACAATACGTGAGCGGCGATTTGCGGCTGCTCCAATGCGCCGCGCAATTGCGCTTCAAACGTCAACGCGCCGCGCAAATCTTCGCGATAGCCGAGGCGCTCGGCAACGGAAGCGAGCTGCAACTCTTCCACGCCGAAACGAAAATCCTGCGGCCCGCGCACATCAATCTTGCCGTGCGCAAACACTTGCGTTCTGCCGGAGCGCAGCTTGAGGTGGTGATAAAAAAAATCGAACTCGCCCACATCGATCCACATCGAATCCGGCGGCGTTTCCCAATGCCGGTCGAGCGCTTCGAGCGCAGCCTGCTGCACGTGAAAGCGCCCGACCTCGCCGAAGACATAACGGCCCCGCACTTCGCCGCGATGCTGCAAGCCTTCCCAAAACTCTGCGGCCACGTCTGCATGCGCAAAATTGTAAGCGACCGTCGCGCGCAGCGAATCAAGCGGAATCACTGCGGCCAGAATTCTTCGCCCGAACGCATGAACCGCTCCGCCGCTGTCGCGCCGCGCAAAAGTGAAATCGCCGAGCAGCGTGTCGAGTTTCGTGCGATTGTATTTTATTTGGGTCAGATGAAAAGCGCCGGCCACGCGCACGGAATCCGCGAGGCCTTGCATGCGTCCGCGAATCGTGCCGCGGGCGTCGAGCGTGTCGGCTTTCATCGCGGCGCGAACGAGTGCAAGATTGCCTAATTCCACATGGAATTGCAAGTCGTTTTCTCGCTGCAAGCTCACGCGGCCCTCGGCCTGCACCCGCGCGAGGTTCGTGCGCGCGTCGAGCGTGTCGAGCCACAGCGTTTCCTCGCGCCAATGAAACGCGCTGAAGAGCGTGTCGAGCGCAATGTTTTTGAACGAGGCCGGCGCAAGCGCGAGCCTGCCGTTGAAAGTCATTTGTTGCGGATCAAAGCCATGACCTTCGCCTGCAAGTTCGAAGCTCAGGTTCGAAGCGAGCGTCGAATCTTGCAAGAGCGCGCCCGCGTCAAAATTTTGCGCGTCGAGATTGAGCGTGAAAGCTTGCGCGCGTTGAAAGTCGCGCACGCTGCCGATGACGGCGGCTGCGCCGTGCGGAGAAAGAAAAAGCGCGTTGCCGAAAATTTGGCCGCCGCCGAGCGCGACTTCCGCGAGGAGATGAGCGATCGGCACCTGCGCAATGCGCGAAGAGTCGACGCTAATATTCGCGCTCGCAGCGATGGTCTCGAGCGTTGCGCCCTCGCCGTTGAGCTCGAGATTCAAATTGAGGCGAGAAGACGGCGCGCGCTCGGGCAAGAGCTTCGCCAAATCCAACCCGCGTATTTCCGCGCCGAGTTCATAAGCGAGCACGGAATCTTGAGTGATCGTAAAATTCAAATCCGCTTTGCCGGCTTCATGACGCAACGCCAACGTGCCCCTCGCACTCCGCGCCTCGCCCGATACCTTCGCCGCGATCTGCAAAAAACCGCTCGGCGTAATTTGCGGGAAGAAGGCTTGCGCCTCTTCCAACAGCAAAGGCGAGGCGGATAAATGCGCGCGATACGTGAGCCGCGCGAAATCGGTTATCGCCAACTCGCCTTGAAGTTTCGACGCGCCGATTTGCAGCGCGAGATTTTCAACGCGCAGCGAATCCGCGTCATAACGCAAACGGCCTTTGAAATTTTGCAGCGCGAGAGGGAAGTTCGAAACTTTGCAGGAGAGCTGAGCAACGTCGAGCACGAGGCGATTGCGCTCCTGCTCCAATTGCAGGTCGAGCGCGATCTGCTCCAAGCGGCGTCGATAAAGAAAACTCGCGGTATCGAGCGGCATAAAGTGAATGAAGCCGCGGCGGATTTCTAAATTTGAAAGCGAGAACCGCATCGTGCTCGCGCTTGCCGTATCCGTCTCCGTCCGCGCGAGCTTTTGCGCGTTCCACAAACTATCCGGCTCTTGCTTTAAGTTCAACGCGAGGCTGTCGATCAAAATTTTGTCGATCTGGATATGACCATCCAACAACGGCAAAAGGCGGAAGCCGACCTCGACGCGCGGCGCGCGCGCGAGCATTTCGCCGGCATAATCGAGCTGCAAATCCACGAGCTGAAAGTTGCTCACGAGATTGCCTTCGATGCGCCCGAGCGTGAGTTCGCCCGCGAGCTTCTCCTGCGTCTGTGCGAGCAATTCGTCGCGCAGCCACGCTTTGAAACGCGCCGTCTGCGTAAACGCCGCAAGCGCGAGAAGGAGCACGGCGAGGGTAAGGAAGAGGCCGAGAATTATTTTGAGGAGGAGTTTCATTCTGGTTTAAGTAATCCATTCGGTGTCATTCAGGAGGAATCTTTTTCAAAGCCGGCCCTACTTCCAGTGCTTAAAAAGATTCCTCCTGAATGACACTTATGAGGGCGCTGCCGTATATCGTGTTTTCTTAGAGCGTATTTGGACAGTAGAGCATCCGGCTATTCCCCCCTTGAGGGGGGTTAGGGGGGTGTTTTTGAGGGCGACGATGCTATTCATATTTATATCCACTGCGATGGTTTTTTTCTTCGACCTACACTTCGATTTGATGATGATGCCAAGCGACACCCCCCGAACCCCCCTCAAGGGGGGACTTTTCAAACGCGCTTTTAAAACGCCTGCCCGACGCTCACGTGAATTTCAAACTTGTCTTCCGGCTCGTTTTGGCGCTTGAGCTTCCACGCGAAATCAACGCGCGCCGGGCCGATGGGCGTGTCATAGCGCAGGCCCCAGCCCGCGGCGTAAAATAAATCTGCGAGCGGAAACGTGTTTGCGCTTTGCCAAACGTTGCCCGCATCAACAAACGACACTGCGCCCAATGCTTTCCAGAGCGGAAGGCGCAACTCCGCGCTGCTTTCAAACAAGCTATTGCCGCCGAGCGGAAAGTCGGAGCCGTCTTTCGGGCCAAGCTTTTGCCGTCTCCAACCGCGCACCGAAGAACTGCCGCCGGCATAGAATCTTTCTTCCGGCGGGGCAATCGGGCGGCGGCCGCTCAACGGATGAATCGTTCCAATCTTGGCGCGGCTCGCGAACACGACTCCCGGCAAGATTTCAAAATAGCGCCGCGCTTCGAGCGTGCCTTTCAAATATTGAAAGTCCGCGCCGAACAAGAGGCCGCTCCAATCCGCTTCGAGCGCAGAGAACATGCCGCGCTTGGGCGAAAACAGCGGCGCGCTGCTGTTGCGAAACAAGCCGAGCGTGAAAATCGATTTGCGATAGAGCGCGGAGACGCCGCTCGTATCCGCATTGACGCGCTCGAAACGATAACGCATAAAGCCGTTGCTGAATTTTCCCCACACGCGTTGCGCCGCCAGCTCCGCGCCCAAACGCTCGACCTCATAGCCGCTTTCTTTTTGGCGAATAAGAAACGGGCTGAGTTGCAGCGCGGTTTTCGGCTCGGGAAATTGCGGCTGATAGAGCGTGAGCTGAAAACGGCCCGGCTCGAGCTTCGAATATTTGGCCTCGGCCTGCAAGCGGCGCGCATCGCCGAGAAAGTTTCGGCGGCGGAAATTTATGCTCACGCGCCCGCGTTCTTCCGTGCCGAAGCCGCCGCCGAGCTTGACCGTGTGGCGCGGCGCTTCTTTCACGCGAATCTCGATCGGGATCACGCCGTTCTGTTCTTTATCCGCAAGCGCGCGCACGCCCACGGCTTGAAATAATTCGAGACGATAAATGCGTCGCTGCGATTCGAGCAGTTTGCTTTGATCAAAACGTTGCTTGGGCTTGAACGCCAGTTCTTTGCGAATGACGCGCTGCGGATATTTTTTCGTGTCGAGAATGGTGACTTCGCCGAACGCGCACCATTTGCCGGTCGCAATCATGAACTTGACTTCCGCGGCTTGATCTGTTTTATCGCGCGCGCTTTCGACTTCCACTTTCGCAAAAGGAAAGCCGCGATTGGCAAGATAGCCGAGCAGCGCGAAACGATTGCCGCGCACGCGCGCTTCATCTAACGGCTCGCCCAGGCGCAGCGCGAGCCGCGACTGCAACTCGGGCCACAGTGCGGCGTCGTAACTCGCGGAGTCTGCAGGGAGCAACGCTACTTTGCCGATGCGTGCCGGCTCGTTTTCCGTGATCCGCAAGCGCAGCCGCACTTCCTGCTTTTCCTCATTCACCAGAATTGCCGGCGGCGCAATGCGGCTGCGAAAGAAACCTTTGGCGCGATAGAATTGCAGAATGCGCCTTTGATCGAGCTGAAAGTCGTTGCTGCTGAAGAGCGGCGCTTTTTTCCAAAAAAGAATGCGATGCGTCCACCGCGGCGCTTGCGTGGCGAGCGCTTCGCGCAGTTCGGCTTCGTTCACGCTGTTGATGCCCTCAAGCGCGAAGGCTTTGATTTGATAGTTGTCTTGCGCGTAGGCGTTGTGTGTGACCGCAAGGACAAGCCACGAGGCTATGAAAAGACAGAAATGCCGGCAAGAAGATCGGCGGGTTTTAAGAAGAAGAGAAAAGAGGGTCAGGTGTAGGGAGAAAAGCAGCATCATCCTTCCAATGGGTGGGATCAAATGCAAACACGGGCTAGGCCCAGGCTCATACGGACGCGATAAAATACCAATAATCGGTCAGCGATACTATTGGTTTAGTGGCATCATCAAATGTTCTTGAGCAGAGGACCTAATTTCTATTGAATCCTTTTTTTCTTGATAACAGCACCTCTTTCCAATGTTGTTCTCGCGCTAGGATTTCTTCGTCTGTCGCATGGAAGTCGGCAATCTCGAGAATGGCGTATTGAAAATTGTTTGCGTATCTCAAGCCACGTTTTTCGATCAGCCTTTTTAGCTCCTTGTTGCCGCCGTGACCCGTTTCGGTATAGGCCATCCACCTTTGCCAGATGCCGCTGTTCCCGGTTGCGCTTCCCACATACATTCTACCACTCGTGGTGTCCACGATAAGATAGACGCCTTTTACGCTCGATAGTGCCGATTTCCAAGAGGGATCTTCATGCCGTGCAATCGTGGAGAGATGATGGTGAGGTAAAATTACCCGGTTGTGTCCTGGAAAGGGTTGAATCGTGAGCTTCTGCGGTTTTATTTCAGCCACCTCGAATTGATGGCCGTATTTGACACCTTGTATATAGGAAGCTCTGAATTCGCGTTTGTATCTCACGACAATTCTGCCGATCAAGTCTTCTTGCCCTGCCAGTAGCTCTGTCTGGTACAAATACGCAGTTTTGATCCCGCGCTTGACCCCCAGGATTTTGTAAGCGCCCGCAAATAGCCATTGATCTTTATAAAGGTGAATCAATCCAATTACTGTGTCGCACTGAAAGTTTTTGTTTGACTGTTCCTCTTGCCACTCCTTGAATGCGCCGGAATAGTAGGCTTCAAGCGGCGTCGGGCTCTTCCCGGTTGCAAGATGTATTTTGTAGTTCCGCAGGGGGATGCCACTTAGCTTCAACACGTCACTTAAACTGATCATAGAGTTGATTCAGCCCAACAAGGTTTCGACGACGATGATGTTTCAGGATGCGAACACAGGATATGAAAAAAAACTTCCAACAGAAGTTCGCTCTCCGTTGGAAGTTTTTCAGCTTTACTCAAAACAAGCACACGCGCTTCTCAACCTTCCGCTTTCACGCCTTCGCTTTCGAGCGTCTTCACGATCAACTCATGCAAACGCCCATGGCTCGCGAGCAAGCCTTGGCGATGGCGCACATCGACGATGGAATAATCCAGCGGCGCGCCGGCCATGTCGGTCATCATGCCGCCCGCGGCCATGAGAATCGCAGCCGGGCCGCAACTGTCCCACATATTCACGCGCGAGCTGGGATGCACATAAACTTCGCACTCGCCGCGCGCAATGAGGCCGCATTTCAAACCCACACTGCCGGAGCGCAGAATCTCGTGAATGCCCAAACGCTGGCGCACGCGATCGACGCGCGGATCGAAGTGCGAGCGGCTCGCGACCATGCGCAGTTGCGGGGATTGTTCAATGTTCGAAACGCGCAAAACCTTTTCGCCGTTCGGCGTGGCGAGCCAAGCGCCCAAACCCGGCGCGCCGGAATAGAGAAAATTCGTGGCCGGTTGCATCACCACGCCGAGCGTCGGCTTGCCGCTTTCCACCATGCCGATCATAATCGAAAATTCGCCGTTGCGCTTGATGAACTCTTTCGTGCCGTCGAGCGGATCGACGACCCAAATCACGTTCGAGCCGAGGCGGCTCATGTCGTCGCTCGACTCTTCCGAAAGCACGGCCTCGCCGGGAAAATGTTGATGCAGCGCGGCGATGATGCTTTCATTCGCGGCATGATCCGCGACGGTCACGGGGTCGCCCGGCGCTTTCCATTCGACGGCGACTTTTTCATCGTAATACTGCAATACAATATCACTAGCTGCTTTCGCGAGCGCGCGCACGATCTGCAGCCGGCGATCCAATTCCAAAGCTTGCATTGATACACTCCTAATCAGGTTGAAGGTCCTAGTCCGAGATGAGTTGTCAAGTGCTCTGCAACCGCTTCGCTCACCGGGGCGGTTTTTAAAATTTAAAACAAGAAAGCCACTCCGCTTGAGCGGAGTGGCTGAATAAATTCCAAACTAACGCAGCAAAGTTCGCCAAAACGTATTCAAGCCGCGCAGCACGCCGCCGATCACCGCGGAAACGTTCATCAGCGGCCGCTCGATTTTATCGCGCACGATACGCTCCAGTTCATGAATCTCAGCGGCGGTGGCGCGCAACGATTCCACGGCCTGGCTGACTTTGGGCATGTCGCGTTCCACCGATCTTACTATGCTACGCACGTCGGAGCTGATTTGCGTGACGTCGTGCATTACCGCGGGCACGTGTTGGCGCGCGGTGTCCACGAATTTTTCGAGTTCGCGAATGAAGCTGCGCACGCGCATGAGCACGGCGACCACGGCGAGCATGATTAACAGCATGCAAAACGCGATGAATGCCACGCTCACGGTCATTACCATTTCCATCGACACCTCTTTTATAGTAGCCGCGCTGCTTGCAAGGCATTTCAAATTTTAAATTGAAAATTTGCAATTTAAAATTTAAAACAATGTCTT
>CAYNDW010000148.1:10190-11049 GCA_964395375.1 uncultured Cytophagia bacterium | reverse complement strand
CGCCCGCAGGCCTTCTGAAATCCTGTAACGTGCCGACGCACACATCCACCCAATGCGCGCGCGCTTCGATGAAATCGAGCGCCGACCACTCTGTCTTGTTGAAGTTGGTCTGCCACTTGGGCTCGGGCAGCTCGGCGAGGTCGGCCAGACCAACTAGGTCGGGATCGAGCAGCGGATGTGAGCCCAGCGGTGAGGTGGCATCGTCAGCATCCTCGACGCGCCACTTCGCATGCCAATAGTCCAGTCGCGCGTCGAGCGTCCAGGGCACGGCGGGGCCCGGCTGCAATGGCGGCCGCGTAGTGTCACGCAGACCGAACGTCTGTTCCAACCACTCTTCGGTGATTTCTAGAGGGTCCCCAGGTGAGGCGTCCGGATCGCGGGCCAATTGGGCGAGCCGGGCGGCGCTCCGCACCTGCAGCGAGTCGGCCAAGGCCTCGGCATCGCCGGCTTTCATCGCCGGCAAGGCGCGCAGATCGTCGAACGATGTCCCGAACAGCTCGAGAAAACGTCGATACGCGGCATCGAGGTACGGTTGCGGCGTCGCCGTCTTTTCCGGTACCGTCAGCATGTCGCGCAGCACCTCGATGCAAATGCGCACCTGACGAATCACCGGTGTGTCGTCGGCGCACTGGACGGGCAGATCGCCGAAGGGTTGATGCAGGCGAGATTGTAGAACGGCCAGGTTCACGGGACTGCCGCCGTACGACACGTGCCGGACGGTGTAGTCCAGCAGATCCGCGAGATATGCGAGGCCGGAAGCCGCATCAGTGCAGCAATGACAGGTGCCCGCGAGTGCCGCAAACTGTTCTCCGAGCACGTCGAGATTTCGTTCTCCCAGGACCCACTGCCCGGTGAAGAC
>CAYNDW010000148.1:0-10180 GCA_964395375.1 uncultured Cytophagia bacterium | reverse complement strand
CGTGTTGGCCAGGCGCAGGCGCTGCACGGCCGCGCCGCGCAGACGCGCCGCGGCGGCTGCATCGATGCTGCCCGCGAGACGTTTCGCGATCCTAGCGGGTGCGCTGCGGGCCAGTTCGGCCACACCACCGTAGCCCGCCTCGAGCAGCTTCGGACCAGCCTCCATCCCTTCCGGCAGCAGCGAGAATTCCGCGAGCGCATCCAACGTCGCGACCGCGGGGTCGTTCTTTACGGAGCTCGAGCCGACCAACCGCCGCATGCCGCCAACCTTCACCACATCGTCAAGTGTCGCTACCTTCTTGACCCGCAGAAACGACCGCAGTTTTGGCGTCACGACAAGGTTCGCACGAGTGGCCACGTTTGCGATGATTTCGTAGCGCGAGCGTCGCGCTTCCAGGTCCGCCAGCGCGGCCGCTGCTCCCTGACCAAGCTCACCGCTCGCCAAAGCAGATGAGAGCTTCTCGCGCAGCACCTCGGGCCGTTTGTTGAGGAGTCCACTGTAGGTGGGCGTCTCATTCTCTTGCGTCAGGTGATACAGCAAGACGGCTGGGATGCCGGACTCCCGTTCGAGTTGCACGCTGCCGAGCAGGCGCCCGACTTCGTTGCGCGTAAGGCGTGCCGCCTTCGCGATGCGGTCGAGATCCTTCCCTGAGAGTGCATCAGCGAGAGGGCCGCCGTTCGCCAACCGGAGCGACGCCAATCGTCCAGCGAAGTCGGCAGGCGCCGCCGCCTGCTCCGGCTTGCGCGCGTCGCCTCGGGTCGACTTGGACTTCGAACCACGCTTGCGTAGAGGCATGCAGTCCTCGTGACGTGCGGGAAAACGACGTGTTACTTGAGGAACGTTCTGTAGTACCAGTCGCCCAACGCGCCTGAACCGGGCGACGCTTTGTCGATCAGCGGCTCCGCGATGTACTCGTTGATGACGCTGCCGACCGCATAGCCGAGTGCACCTGCCCCAAGCACCTGGGCGGCAGCAGTGGCACCGACGGCGGTGGCGCCCGCGGCAGCCACACCCAATGCGTTGCCAACACCTGACGCGACGTCGCCCGATTCGATGTCCTGGGCAAGTCCGGCGGCGCTCAGCAGGCCTCCGATGATCGGCAGACGACGGCCGACGCCGCGGCCAAAACTGCGCACTGCACGGCCGATTTGATAGGCCCTGGCCTCGAGCCGGAACAGGCTGCCCATTCCCACCGGCGGCATCTTCTTCATGCTGGTCTGGATCAGCCGCATCAGGGCGTAACCGGAAATCCCTGCCCGAAAGCCGTAGATCGCGGAGACCGCTTTCCACACGGTCCTATAGAGTACTGGTCTTGCCGCATTCCCCCACACTCGGATAGCGGCGTTGCTCACGGCATACGACGCGCGACCGAGGAAGGTGGACTCCAGGTGTTCGAAGCCGCGTGTGGCCTTCAACCACTCTGCGCCTCTCAGTGCGCTGAGGCCGCCCTGCCATACTCTCCTGCTGTCGGACACATTACCGGCCCAGATGACGGCGGTCTTCGACACGCGGTCTGGCATGGATGCGAGCGACAGTCCGATGGCCGCGACGACGCTGCCGATCTGCCCGACCTCCGGCAGGATCGACGGCGTCTGCTGCGGATCGCTCTCGGGCTTCTCCGCTTCGCCGCCGGCCGCCGGTGCTTCGTCCGGCGGTCTGGTTTTGTGGATCACGTTGCTGCTCCTGGGATGGACATGAAGCATCGGGACGTTGCTGCCTGGCTCGTACGACAGCTCGGGCTCATAGCAGATCGTCGGCGGCGCGCTGCCGCCGGTGGCGTCCGCGTCCCTGGCCAGACCGCTCGAATCTGAAAATGCGAGCGGATTTCCATCGACGTACGCGTACAGATTCGGCCCGTCGCGTGGGCCTGAGGGATCGGCGCTGATCCAGCGCATGGTGGCGTGCGCGTAATAGCGCGCGCCGTGATACCCGAGTCCGCTTTCTTCGTCGCGCTCCTTGCCGGTGAACCGGTACCGCTTTCGGCCGAAGCTGCCGAAGCTGGTTTCACCATACGGAAAGTACTCTTCGCGGTTGATCCACGTCGCGTCCTCTCCGAGCACGAGCACACTGCTGCCGAGATGATCGCCGTGGTGGTACTGCACCGCCGGTCCACCTTGGCCCGCATCGAACGCCGCGCCGATCCGCACGATGGCCACACGCAGACCGCTGTCCATGACGTGCAGACTGTTGTTCTCCGTCGTGGCGACAGACGTCACGCGGCGGTGGTGCTCGAAGGCGCCGCCGACGTAGGTGGTCACGCGATATCGTCCCGAGCCATCGCGAACCAACTTCTTCAGCCGCATCCCGGTGGCGTCATACAAGTAGATCGCGTATTGCGACGGCGCGGCGGCGCCCGCCTGGATGCGGAAGGCCTTCAATCTGCCCGCGTGATCCCACTCGAAACGGCGGGTGCCGTTCTCGGTGACCAGGTTGCCCGCGGCGTCGAAGTCGTGCGTCGTGGCTTGCGTGTCCTGGTTGCCGCAATTGGTGAGGCGATTGCCGCCGCTGCCCCAGTCCGGTGTCAGCCCGCCCATGGAATCTGCCACGTTCTGGCGCCACTCCCTGGGCGTGAAGCCGGCCATTCCGAAGTGACGCAACCAGGCTGGCACGCCGTCGCGGATGTGCGTGAGCTTCAGCGGGTTTCCGGCTGGATCGTATTCGTAGCGCTCTTCGTAGATGGCTGCGAGATCCCGTGCGTTGTCCTGCGTGGTTACCGGCGGATTCGCGGACACGTAGATTCCCGACACGACGTCGCTGCTGGCCGCAAGCAGCTCCGTCCAGGGGCGGGGCGCCGAAATCAGCGCAGCCTCGCGTCCGTTGGCATACACCAAGCGGTACAGCGAGTCGTACTCGAAGCGGCGCAACAGCGCGTCACCAGCAGACATGCGCAGCCGCAGGGCGCTTGGAACCGCAGGTGGCGCGTTGCCGCGGACGCCACAGCCTCGCGTGAGGTCCAGCGTCAAGACGATGTTGCCCGTGAGGTCGTACCCATAGGTGATGTCCTGCAGCACGCCGGCTTGCGGTGCGTAGCCCAGCGCACCTTGCTTGACGTACGGGTCGCTGCGTAATCGGACCAGGCGGGAGGTCTGCGGGTCGTGCGCGTAACGCGTCATGACGCCGTTGCCATAGGCGATCAGTACGCATTGGCCGCGCGCGTCGTAGGCCAGGCGCTCGGCGAACACGCGCTCGGGACCGGTGCCGTTGGCGTCGAGAGGGCCGACGAGCGACAGACCCTGCAACGCCGCAGCGGCGTTGTACGCGGGCCGGATTCGGTAGCGCTCTCCGTTGGCGCAGGCCGGCATTTCTGACCACTTGATGCGATTCAGCGCGTCGTAGGCCGTCTGCGTTGCATAGATGACGACGTCGAGGTCAGGCGGCGCGGCTTCGTCCCAGTCTACGCGCGGCGTCGGTAGCGTCCAGGTGACGCGCAGCGGATCGTCGATCGCCGACAGCATGAAGCGGTCGGATAGCGATTGCCGGCTCGACGCCAGCACGTTGCCTTTGAAATCGTAGGCCGAGAACTCGGCCAATCCGGCCTCATCGTAGTGCCGATACAGGCGGCCCAACCGGTTGGCAGTGGCGGACTGCGGCGCACCCGGGCTGTCTCCATAGAGAAGCCGCTGACGTAGCGTCACCGCGTCGCCCGCGGTATCGCGCGCCCAGATGCGCACTGGGCGTCGCAGCGCATCGTAGGCGTGCAGCGTGCGTGCGCCGCGGGAGTCGCGAGACTCTATGAGGTTGCCTCCCGCGTCGAAAACCGTGAGGTGTGTGCCCGCGTCCAGGCTGGTCGACCACAGCACGCGCCCCCCGAGGTCATGCACGTACTCGAATGCGAGACGGCCGAGCGCATCTCGCGTGCTGGTGAGGTTGCCAAGGATGTCATAGGTGGTGCTCGTGACATGCTCGACCACCGCAGCGCCGGGCACGCGGTGTCGGACGACGCCGCGCACCGCGCGGCCCATCGCGTCGATCTCGGTACTGTCGGGCGTGTTCCAGTGATGCTGGTAGGCAGCCGCAGCAACGGGATGCGAACGCCCCGCGTTGTCGTTGGCGTCATACGTCCAGAACTCCCACGGTGTGGGCCTGAACTTCGCCTCATCCAGCGGTGACAGCGGCGGATCGTCGACGTTCACGGGCACTCCAAAGATCACCCGTTGTTCCGAGCCGTTCGGGTTTACGGTGCGCACGAGCTGTCCGCGGGCGTCGTAGTACATCCTGACCTTCTGTCCCAGCGTCGCCGCCGACGCTGGAACGTGGGCCCATCCCGTGTCGAGGTACGGCTCCGATCTTTCGACTACCTGTCCCTTGTTGTCGTAGCGTTGCGTGCCGCTGACGCGAACGTTCGGCACAGCAGGATTCGCGGCGACACCGCGCACGACGGCCGTCGCGTTCGCGGCCGCATCAGGATCGAGAACCTCTGCTCCACCGCCGAACTGCGCATCGCCGAAGCGCACGACATCATCCTGAACGCGCATCTGCAGGATGCGGCCGAAGCCGTCCGAGTACTCACGCGCTTCGATGCTCTGGCCCGCATCGTCCGGGTCGCTGTCGTGATGCGTGCGCCGAATGGAGCGCACGTACGCAGGCACGGGGCGTGTCGGATCAACGTTCGTCGATTCCAAGTAGGCCCGCAGCTGGTACTCGAAGCGCACGCCGGGTTGCGTCTGGTCGCCTTCGTTGCCACCGGCTTTGCCACGCACCCCGATGCCACTCACCATGCCCTCGGGTGTGTAGCTGACCACAGTCATGTTGCCGTTGGCGTCGGTGACCGTATTGGGTTGCATCGCGCGATAGTCATAGCTCGCCGAGACGACAAGAGCCTGCGCGTTGGCGTCGCGCGGACTGATGACGGAGACAGGAAAGATACCGTGCGTGTCGTAGCCAATGGTGGTCTGGTTACCAAGTGGATCGCGTTCGCCGGTCACCAGACCGGCCCCCGAGCCGGTCGCATTGTGAAAGTCATATTGCCTGCGCACCGACACGCTGAAATAGCCAGGCGTGTAGGGTGAGGCGCCGCCCCCGGCGCGATACACGTAGCCCGCGCGAGAAGGTACTAGCGCAACGAAGGCCGCTGGATAGTCCGCATTCGCGACGATTGCCGGCTGGGCGAGGTAGGCAGGCACCTGCCCCCCGTACGCGGCCGCCACTTCCGTGTCCGTGAGGACGAGCGTTTCGGTACGCACCAACGCACCAAACCGACCGATGACGCCGTAGACGAGGCCTGTGAACGCACCGTAGTCCGGCGCCGCTGCATCGCCGTCGTAGAAGTTCAGGACCTCGGCGCGCGGTCTGAGCGCGGACGCGTCAGAGCCGATCGTCGCGAGCTCGTCGACGCGCTTGCCGGATGATTCGGTGATTTCGTAGGTGCGCACGCGTGCGACGCGGTCGTGAATGTAAGGACCATTGCCGCCAGGCGCTGCGTAGGCCGTAACCGCGAGCGTGGCGAGGTAGTCGTTGGCAGGACGATCCGCCATCGCCCGCCAGCCGCGCGGGCAGGCGATGGAGACTTGCCGGCCGGCGTTACCGAACGCATCGTAGTCGCCGCTAAAGCTGAAGACGGTGAGCGGATCGTTGCCACGCTCCCACTGCGTCGTGCGCGAGGCAACCGCGAACGGGAAGAAGATCCGGCGACGGTCGACGTTGTCGGGCGGGGGCGATTCCTCGCGTACGCCGTAGGTATGTTCGGCGACCGTGTACGGCCGGCCCTGCGCGGCCGAGCCGTCCAACGCGTATAGCTCAGTGCGCAGCGCGTCGCGCATGTCGCGTCGCGCATGGGGGTTGCGCGCCGTGCAATAACCGCGCAGGACATCGTCGATGGCCTGCTTCAATTCGAAGCACGGTGGGTCTCCCGACCAGTAGCGTGCGGAGGAGTCGAGCTCTTCCCAGCTACCGTATTCGTCGCCGACCGGTCCCTGATGAAAGAACGTCTTGAGCAGCGTGGGAGCGGAAAAGTACTCCGTGGGCACCGTCGAAAACGCAGTCTGTACGTCGTGCAAGCCGGCGCGGTTGTACTCGGAAAACCCTTCCGAACTGCGTTGATGCACTTCGGCAAAGCCACGGAATTCCTTTTCCAGCCCATCCCAGTAGCCGCCGCGATACGTGAACTCGGTGGTGAGCTTGCTGCCGGACAGATGGTCGATCACCTCGACACGTGACACGACCTGCACCGGGCCTGGCAGGGGCGTGCGCCAGCGGGTCGTCGAGCATCGGTCGTCTTCGAGAAAGAATCGTGTCGACGAGGCGTACTGCACTCGCGTCGTGGCACCTAGATTGTTGGTCATCCTCGCCAGCAGATAGGGCTTCACCCCGCCTGCCAGGTCGAGAAAGCTCATACGCTGTCGCGCCGGGTTGGTGGGTCCCGCGCTCCAGAGGATGCCGGCAACGCCGGCGCCATAGAGGTCCACCACGTAGACGACATCTCCATCGGCGACCAGCGGCACACCGTGCACCTCTATCGGTGCACTCCAACCGTTGCCGCTTCGGTTGAACCACACGCGCACGCGATCCGCTTCGACGTAAACTAGATCGGCATACCCGTCGCCGTCCACATCGCCGAGCAGCACGCGCGCAGCGTCGTAATCGGACGGCAATGCGGGCTGCAGGGGCATCGTGACTCGCGCGCCCCAGTTGCCATGGCCGAGATTGGGCCAGTACGACACGCTGCCCGCATGCACGAGGGCAATGTCCTGCAGTTCACCACCGGCGAGGGCGGCGAGCTTGACGTGGTCGTCGCCAAAACTGATATCGGGAAATTCGGCGAGGGGACGACGCGTCACAATTCGAATGTCTTTCCAGCCCTCGTGTTCGTCCTGGAAATAACATTCAAAGCGCTCGCCCGTACGCACGGCGTCGGTGACGCCATCGCCATCGAGGTCGAGAAATCGCACTTCGGGATCGTCGGCGCCGAAGGCGGGCGCGCGCCGCATCTCACTGGGCCGTCGCTTCCAGTGAGGTCCGAATTCCAGGGTGAATACCGTGGATGTCTGCGCGCTGTTCAGCACCAGGTCGACGCGGCTGTCGCCGTTGACATCGAGCACCTGTACGCCGGGATCGGCGAGGCTTACGCCGGGCGAGTCGCGCATCGAGCGCTCGGGAGCAAATCGGCCGGCACCCAGGTTGCGACAAAAGCGCACATCGCCGTCGATCGTTACGATATCGGGCAAGCCGCCGCCATGAATGTCCATCAACGTCACAGTCGGATCGGCCAGCGATGGGACGCTTGCCGGACCGCGCTGGACGGGAGAGAAGGTGCGGCCTGCCGGTTCGAACGTGGTGTAGGCGAAGTCGAGCGGCGGTAATCCGCTGACCGGCTGACCGGCATCGTCGTAGCCCAGCACCTCGATGCGACTGAGCAGGGAGACGCCGTTGGCCGGTAGTACGCGCTCGGTCACGGACAGATCGGTGCGCTCGTCGAGATAGATCAGCCGGTACGCGCGGATCGGTATCTCGCCCGCGTCCGCCGGATGCGAGCGGATTAAGATCAGCGTGCAGCGCCTTCGCGTACGAACTTCGAAGCCGGCTCGAAACTCGGAGAAGGGGTCGGGACGCGTGCGCGTCGGCGGAGACACGGCGTGTGGCAGCGTCTCGTCGTCGTAGTAGAACGCGATCGAGACGAGGAACTGCTTCGGACCACCGGCGGCTTCGTAGTCCGCGTAGCGAATGCGCTTGATGTAGTTCTGCTCCCCATTGCGGGCGTCGCCTCGCACCAGGTCGCGCTCGTACTCATAGGTGATGAGGTTGCCGAACTGATCGCTGGTCTGCGCCAGCTTCCAGGCAAAGATGCCGCCGGGATTGTCCGGATTCTTCGGGTCGCGTACCGATGCGGCCGCATCGGTGACGGCGTTACCGTAAATGGAGACCAGGCCGTCCGTGGTCGCCACTTCCCAGTAGTGCGCCGTACCCGTCACGTGGGCGATGCGCGCGAACAAGCCTTCGGTCCTCGGCCGGTAGTACTGCCGATTACCACTGGCCTCCACGGGGACGAGGTCTTCGCTGCCCGCCAGAATGAAGATATCGGAGGCGTCTCCGCGAGGAATGGGATGCGTCTTGCGCGTGACTAAAGGAATGCCGAGAGTGAAACCTAGCCCGAACGGACCGTTACCGTTGCCCGTGCTGTAGGTGAGACTGAGCGACGGCTGAAATCCGTTGCGCCCAGCCGGCAAGTTCAGTGGGACAGCGAAGTTGCCTGTGCCAGTGAAAAGATCAGGTGCGAACTTCTCACCCATGCCGCGTGCGGCACCACCACCGGTGGGAACTGAGATGGCAGATGCGTCGGTACTTGCTCCCACGGCTCCCTCCAGTTTGTTTGTAGTGTTATATCTCTAGGTGGTTCAGGACAAGAACTCACACTCTCCAAATCGGCGCCCCGCAAGAGATCGAGCACCACGGAAATCTTGCGCTTGGCCGACCACCGCCCGCTGCCGCCGCGGCTCGGTGAGGCTGCGGTCGCACGGCCCCAACGAAGTGTGGTCGGCAGACTTTGCGTTTGATCGCACCGCCGACTCCCGCGTGTCCTCGTGCACGACGGGTGTGCCGTCTTCCAGAATCCAGTTGTCCGGCGGCTCGCGCGCGTGATCGTGGCGAAATTCCGGCACCAGGTCTTCCGAGCCCGAGAGGATGAAGACATCCGACTCGTCGGCGTCTTCGTACCGCGGCAGCCCCTTATCCGTCTTACGTGTGAATGAAGGGAGTGAGCGGCTCCATCCAAACCCAAATGGGACATAGCTGGCGCCGGAGTCGTAGGAAAGGGAAAGTTGCGGACCGAAGCCGGAACGGCCAGGACTCGTGGCGATTGGCACCGACATCGAGCCGGTGCCAGTGACGGGATTCGCGGCGAACTTTTCGCCTATACCACGAATTGCCCCGCCACCTTTGGGCATGGTGATACTGGGCGGAGCGACCAGGAATGAATTCTGGGGCGCTTCTTTGCCGCTGGTTTCGTTCCCTTTGGGGTCGGGCACGACAGCATCCAATCCGGTTAACAGCGTGGGCGCGTAGGATGGCAGAAAGATAGGAACCCGTCAACGGATTTTTTCGAGAGGTTCTCCGAAAGTCCTATTGCGAGACAATGCCTATACCTATAGGGGAAACTGCGAGAGTCGTCTGGAAGAATAGAAGAAAACTGAGCTTGCAGAGATGCCGATCAGGAGACGGAGAAAATCACCTCGATTTCGACAGGAGCCCCGCGAGGCAATTCAGCGGCGCCCACAGCCACCCGAGTATGTCGACCGGCTTCTCCAAAGATCTCAACCAGAAGGTCCGATGCCCCGTTGAGAACGTGCGGCTGCTGGACAAAACCTTCCGCCGATGCCACATGCCCGACCACCTTCACCACACGCGTAATTCGGTCCAACGTCCCAAGTGCTTGCTTGGCAATCGCCAATACGTTCAGGAGCGCGAGCCTCGCCGCCTCCATTCCCTGCTCGACCGTCAAATCGCGTCCGAGCTTCCCGGAAAATACCAACTGCCCGTCTCGCATTGGGAGGACACCGGACAAGAACAAGAGACCGCCGACCTCTACCGCCGGAACATAGGTCGCCAACGGTTGCGGCGGAGAAGGCAATTCCAGATGCAGTTCCTTCAGTTTCAGTTCGTACGACATCCCGATAACCCGTGTACTTCCTTTATCCCTTACGTTTCACGTCTCACGCATTACCCTGCGCGGAGCGCATCCAGAAAACTCTCACCTACAGGAAGTTGATCTCCCAGCAGAGCTTCCACGATGGTGTGTCCTAAATCGGCAGCGGAGGCTCTGATGCCGAGACGGACCCCGTGCGCTAATTTCGGACCAGTGGTCAGGAGCGGGACATATTCTCGCGTCGGAACCAGATCAGCCTTGGCCATATCTCTCCCATGATCGCCCGTGAGGACAAGCAGATCGCCTGGGCGAAGCTGTTCCAATAACGCTGAAAGCCGTCGATCGAAATCCTGGAGAGCTATGGCCGATCGCTCGGCATCCGACTCGAGGACATCGAGTCCGGCAACGATCAAACCGCGCGGAACTTTTTTCAGCATCCCCGTGACGTCACTCAACAATGCAGTCCAGTGCGCCACAGGCACGGAACGAGTGATCCCGCGACCGCTGAAGAGGTCGCCGACTTTTCCCACCCCGATGAGGATCTGGCTTGCTCGATTGAGCACATCGAACATGGTTAGCCCGGGTGGTTCAATCACGAACTCA
>CAYNDW010000147.1:0-11115 GCA_964395375.1 uncultured Cytophagia bacterium | reverse complement strand
CGTCGTCTATGATGATCGTATTAAAACCCGTCACGCGCGCCCAGCCTTCGATGCTAGGAATGATGGCGTTGTGCTCGCCGACTTTGGTGACGGCTTCGACGCGGCCGTGAAAGAGGCTGCCGATAAAACTTTCGTGTACGAACACCTCGCCTTGCTTGAGTTTTCCATTCGCTGCCAACTGCGCGAGGCGCGCGGAAGTACCGGTGCCGCACGGCGAGCGATCGATGGCTTTGTCACCATAGAACACAGCATTGCGGCCATGAGCTTGGGGATGTTGCGGTTTGCCAGTCCATTGAATGTGACTCAAGCCGCGTATGGTGGAATTTTGCGGATGCACGAACGAATACTTCTCATTGAGGCGACGCCGCAGCTCGGGGCTCATGCGCACCAACTCCGCAGCGGTGAATTTTTCCATGCCGGGGTAATTTTTTTGCGGATCGACAATCGCATAAAAATTTCCGCCATACGCAACATCCACTTTGATCGCTCCCAACTCGGGACAATCAACATCGAGCCCGCGCGAATGCAGATACGAAGCGACGTTCACGATTCGCACGGATTGTACGCGGCCTTGCGAAAATTCATAATGCGCTTCCACAAGCCCGGCGGGTACTTCTAGTCGCAACGTGCCCGGCGTTTTCGGCGTGACCAAGCCATGTTCGATCATCACGGTGACAGTGCCGATGGTGCCGTGGCCGCACATGGGCAAACAGCCGCTCGTTTCGATGAACAAAATGCCGATATCCGTGTCTTCGCGCGTAGGCGGATAAAGAATGCTGCCCGACATCATATCATGTCCGCGCGGCTCGAACATGAGGCCGGTGCGAATCCAATCAAACTCCGCGAGAAAATGCTGGCGGCGTTCGCTCATGTTGTTGCCTTTGAGCAGCGGTCCGCCGCCTGCAACAACCCGCACGGGATTGCCGCACGTATGTGCGTCGAGGCAGAAGAAGGTGTGTCGGGACATTGTTGTATTTGCTCGTTGATCGTGGCTTGTGGATCGTTGATAGAAGATTGAAGATAGAGATCGAATTTCGAAATTTTGATTGCTACCCGAAACTTATAACGGGCCGCACTTCTATTGTTGTCATTCAGGAAGAATCTTTTTGAGCACCCGGCAATATCTCCAGTGAGTAAAAAGATTCCTTCTGAATGACAAGCGCTAGGAGTTGAAAACGTAATCTGTATCTTATTCGGAGTATCCCAAATCTACGGCCCACTATCTACGATCCACGATCTTCCATCTACAATCCTCAATCACTCACGCCGCGACATAACACGTCTTCACGGTCGTATAAAATTCTACCGCATAGCGCCCTTGCTCGCGCGGGCCGTAGCTCGAGCCTTTGCGGCCGCCGAAGGGCACGTGATAATCCACGCCCGCTGTAGGCAGATTCACCATCACCATGCCGGCTTGCGCGTTGTTGCGAAAGTGCGTCGCGTGTTTGAGCGAATTGGTGCAAATGCCCGCGGAGAGTCCGAACGGCGTGTCGTTCGCGACTACGAGCGCCTCTTCATAATCTTTCACGCGAATCACGTTTGCCACTGGGCCGAAAATTTCTTCACGCGCAATGCGCATGTCGTTGCGCGTTTCCGTGAAGAGCGCGGGCGCTTGATAGAAGCCGCTCTTTGCGCGCGTGAGCCGCTCGCCGCCGTAAGCGAGGTTCGCGCCTTCCTTCTTACCGATTTCGAGGTATTCAAAATTTTTATTGAGCTGGCTTTCATCCACCACCGGGCCGAGGTCCGTGCCGGGCGCGAGCGCGTCGTCAACTTTGAGTTGTTGCAAACGCGCGAGCATGGCTTGCACGAAACGGTCGTGCATGCCTTCGGTCACAATCAAGCGGCTCGAAGCCGTGCAACGTTGGCCGGTTGAAAAGTACGCGCCATTCACCGCGGCATTCACTGCGATGTTGAGATCGGCATCATCGAGCACAACAAGTGGATTTTTTCCGCCCATCTCCAATTGCACTTTCGCGAGGCGCGAGGCGCATTGCACGGCGATGCGTTTGCCAACCTCAATCGAGCCGGTGAAGCTGATCGCGGCAATGTCGGGATGATTAACAAGCGTTGCGCCGAGCACGCTGCCTTTGCCCATCACCAAATTAAAAACGCCCGCAGGCAAACCCGAGCGCGAAATAATTTCCGCGAGCGCCCACGCGCAGCCGGGCACAAGCTCCGCGGGTTTGAACACAACTGCATTGCCGAATGCGAGCGCAGGCGCGATTTTCCAGGCTGGAATTGCAATGGGAAAATTCCATGGCGTAATCAATCCCACCACGCCGAGCGGCTCGCGGATGATGTCGACTTCGACACCGAGCCGCACGGAGCGCACATGCTCGCCCGAGAGCCGCAACGCCTCGCCCGCGAAGAATTTAAAAATTTGTCCTGCGCGCGCAACTTCGCCGATGCCTTCTGGCAGCGTCTTGCCTTCTTCGCGCGAGAGTAAGCGGCCGAGTTCTTCTTGCCGCGCTAGGATTTCCGTGCCGATGAAATCGAGCGCGTTGCAGCGTTGTTGCAACGTGCTCGCGGCCCATGCGGGCGCCGTGGCTTTTGCGGCGGCAACGGCCTCTTCAACTTGCGTTGCATCCGCTTGCGCATAAATGCCGACCACGTCGCTGAGATCGGAGGGATTGATATTGTCTTTCGCATGCGGCGCATCGAGCCAAACGCCGTTGATGAAGTTCTTTTTGATTTCCATTAGCAAATTTTATTAAAACCTTTTTTTGAAATGTCATCCTGCAAGGACCTTCCTAGCGCTTGAGACTCTTCCAAGTGCGAGAGAGGTTCCTTACAGGATGACATTTGCGAGGTGGTGACAAAAGCCAATTCATCCTATTTCAAATTACGCCACTATCAAACCGCGGGAAGCTTTGGCCGCGTCGCGAGCGCGTGCGCAATGACGCGCTCAACGCGCGCTCTTTCTTCTTCAACCAAAGGCAAACGCGGCGGCCGCACGGTTTCATTGCCGAGTCCGGCCATGGCTTCGGCGAGTTTGATGTTTTGCACGAGTTTGGTGGAAACATCGAGATGAAGCAGCGGCATGAACCAGCGATAGAGCGCGCGCGCTTCTTCGAGGCGGCCTGCTTGCGCGAGATGATAGAGCACCACGGTCTCACGCGGAAAGGCGCACACCAATCCCGCGACCCATCCGACTGCGCCGAGCAACAAACTTTCGAGCGCGAGATCATCGACGCCGGTGAAAATTTGATAACGCTCGCCGACGGCGTTGTAGATATCCGTGATGCGCCGCACGTTGTCGGAAGATTCTTTGATCGCCACGAACTTCGGCTCGCTCGCGAGTTCAACAAACATCTCGGGCGTAATATCCACGCGATACGAAACGGGATTGTTGTAAAGCATAATGGGCTTGGGCGAGGCCGCGGCCACGGCGCGCAAATGTTGAAAAGTTTCGCGGCGGTCGGAAGGATATTGCATCGGCGGCAGCAACATGAAACCGTCCGCGCCATTGGCCGCGGCTTTTTCAACAAAGCGGCACGCGGTTGCCGTCGTGGTTTCCGCAACGCCGGCGAGCACGGGCACTTTGCCCTTGCTCACTGCGACGGCGAGTTTGAGCACCTCTTGCTTCTCTTCAAAAGAGAGCGCTCCGTTTTCGCCGAGCGAGCCGGTGACGATGATGCCGTGCACGCCCGCCTCGAGCATCGCGCGGCAATGCTTTTCAATCGCAATGAGATCGAGACTGTAATCGGTTTTGAATTTCGTAGTGATCGCCGGAAACACGCCGGCCCATGTTGCGCTCATCGTGTGCTCCTTCTTCGTGTGTGATGAATGATGCAAGCAGGCGCATTATAAATGTCGGAGGGCAATTTCACAAGGAGGAATTTGCGAGGGCTCTTCTGTAAGGTGGATAAAATTTCGTTAGAGCAAAACGATTGCCGACAAAATTATTAAAATTTACCGTTATCTTTGCCTTTTACCTTGTTCCCAAACTCCGTTTGGGAACACACTTGCTAGTGAAACTCCGTTTCATGGCGCTAGAAAAATTTGAAACAGAGTTTCAAGCGCAATTGCGTTCCCAAACAGAGTTTGGGAACGAGAAACGAGAACGCGACAAAAATTTGAAACAGGATTTGGGAACGAAATATTCACCACAAACCACGGCCCAGCCGTGCTTGAACAATTTTTCTTATGCTTCTTTCTCGCGCACAGTCCAACGCATGCCGAGCTTGCCGAGTTGTGCGCTCATCTTTTTGCGCGCACGTTGCAGCCAAGCGCCGTTGCCGCTTTCTTGCATGCGTTGCAACGCCAGTTCGTTGTGCATCCAGCGATTCACGAAATCATAATAGCGCTTGGAATGGCGGCCCGCAATGTGAAAGTCGCGATCATTCGATTGCTCCCACGCGCCGTTGCCGGTCACAAGATTTTGCTCTGTCATACGACCATAGTATTCCGTGCCTTTGATCGGATAACTCACCGTGGTGAGCACCAAATCGGGATTGGCGCGTTTCACGTGTTCGACCGTTTGCGCAATGTCATCTTCGTTTTCATCTTCAAAGCCCCACATCAAAAACATGCCGGTCGCAATGCCGTAGCGCTTCGCGAGGCGCGTCATGGCTTGCACCTGTTCGGCTTTGACGCCGCGTTTCATGAGATCGAGCAAACGCTGCGAGCCGCTTTCGGAGCCGAGCCACACGCGGAAACAACCCATCTCTTTCAACGTGCGAACAACTTCCTCGTTCATGCGATCCGCGCGGCAAATACATTCAAACGGAATTTGAATGCCCCGGCGTTTGAGTTCCGTCGCATATTCAAACAGCCATTTGTGGTTAATGTTGAAAACATCGTCGGCGTACCAAAGCATGTCGGGTTGATATTCCGCGCGAATCATTTCGACTTCAGAAACGACCAGAGCCGCGCTGCGCTTGCGCAATGTTTTGCCGAACACCGAATGGCTGCACCACGTGCAAGAATACGGACAGCCGCGACTCGTGATAAGCGAGACCGCGCCCATGCTGTGATGCGTGCGCCACGTGTCAACGTATCTTTGCAGATCAATGGCGCCGCGGTCGGGCATGGGCAGCGCATCGAGATCGGGCAACAACGCGCGCGAGGGCGTGCGGTGAATGTGCCCACGCTCGTCTTTGAAAACGATTCCGGCTACGGTTGCAAGCTGCTCAAATTTTTCTTGTGAGAGAAAGGGAATCAGCTCTTGCAAAGCCTCTTCGCCTTCACCGATCACAACCACGTCCGCGCCAAAGTTTAAATACTCTTCGGCGTAATACGGCGGATCGGGGCCGCCGACAATGACGATGCAATTCTGCGCCTTCGCTTGGCGAATCATTTCGAGCACGTTGAATTTGGTCATTAAATTTGAATACAAGCCGACGAGCTTGGGGCGCTTCTCTTTTAATAGAGCAGCGTATTGCGCCCGCGAAGCAAACGTGCCGTCAAAAATTTCAACCGCAAAGTTTTTTTGTTTGAGAAATGAAGAAAGATAAAGCAGTCCCAGCGGCGGATAGGGTTTCATGATCGCCCGCTCTTTGGGATCATCGAATAGGAAGTAGCCGTGAGAGAGGAGGATATCCATTTCAAAGTCTCGCTTCGTGCAGTGCGTCCTTGCTCCATGCACTCGCGTTTTGGAGCGCGGGCAAAACCTCCTCAACTGAACTAACCGCCGACCACATGTTGCGATGCTTGGGCAGCATGAAACGCTCGTCGATGCAGCGCTCAAGTTGCGCGAGAAGTGGATCGTAAAAGCCGTGCGTGTTGACGATGATGATGGGATGCGTGTGCAGTCCCAGCCGTTTCCATGTGATCGCTTCGAGCAACTCTTCGAGCGTGCCGCAACCGCCGGGCAACGCGATGAGCGCGTGTGAGCTTTCGATCATGATGCGTTTGCGTTCGTGCATGTCATCCACGAGGCGCATGTCCGTGAGTCCGTTGTGGCCCCATTCCACTTCCTTCATGAAATGCGGCAACACGCCCATGACTTCGCCGCCCGCGGCGAGCGCGGCATCGGCGAGCGCGCCCATCAAACCCGCGCCGCCGCCGCCATAAACGATGGTGAAGCCGTTGCGCGCGAGCAATGCGCCAAGGCGTTTGGTTTCTTCGAAATATGCCGCATCACATTGCGAGCTGGAGGCGCAGTAAACGCAGACACGTTGGAGGGACACGAGAACCTTTTTGAGGAAGAGTGAAAGTCAATTCGGAGTATATCCCAATTCCTGCGCCTTGCGCTGAACGAAAGCGTAGACGCCACGCGCTAGTTCAATTGCCGCGCGGGCTTCTTCGACGCTGATGGCTTCGGGCGAATGGCCGGGATAAGCGAATTCGATTTTGAAGCGAGTAAGAATCCGGCAATCCTCGCGCAGCGATTCAAAATCCCCATCTTGATGCACAGCGATACACGAGTCCAAGATTGTCCCTAGATCATGAATCTTTTTGATCTTCTTTTTATTCAACACAAGATAGCCTTTGAGACAATACTCCGCGACCATATGCGCTAGCCTACCGGTGGTATCCGTCGGCGGGTCTTCTAAATCTAACGGTGCATGCGCCAAGTATGCCATCTCATGCTCCGCTTTTTGAAACCACTCACGCACGCGTTGACGTAGATGCGGACTGATTTTCTTTTGTGTTTCTTTCATACAGTGTTATCCCTTCCTCGAGAATTTCAAGAACCAAATCCCATTCGCCCTCATTTTCGCGGTGAATTTTTTCGATCTCGGCTTCCGTTAACACCATGGCATCTAGTCCGAAAGATCGGTAGTGAAACAGCTTTAGAACTGCGCCAAAACGATCCCAACGTCGAAACGCGGCGTACGGATTTTTGTCATTCAGGATTAACAACAAATCAATATCGCTCTCCGGCGCGGCCGTGCTTTGCGCGCGCGAGCCGAAAAGAATAATCTTCTCCGGCTGCACATGCTCGACGATGCGATCGCGAATGGCGGCAATGAGCGCCGGCGTGACGCGCGCGGTGCGGCGGTCGATGCGGTCGAAATCGAATTTGGGCTTGGTCTTCGTGGGCATGGCTCGTTCTCGGGTTGATATTCGAAAAGATCGCGACGCGGCAAAAGTAAGCACACGCTAGGTTCGTGTCAAGCCGGGAAAATCATTCTCTGCTTCAACGCTTTTCAACATCCTCTTCATTGTGCTCACGATACCGAGCGACACCCCCCTGGCTCCCCTCAAGGGGGGAATTTCGTGTCGCATTCTCCGCTCTGGACTCGCCATCATTTAGGTGCGCGGCATGATGCGGAACTTTCAAACGCTGCAAGCGCGCGCGCTCCCAGTGGCGCAACGGACTGCGCAGCGTTGCGGCGAGCACACGGCGAACATTGCTCACGGTGAGCCGCGCCGGATCTCGTCGCATTTCCGCAAACAAAGCTTGCGCTTGCTGTAAGCGAAACTCTTGATGCACGACGCGATGGAGTTGGCGATAGAACGCGGGCTGATATTCGCCGCGAAACATGAGCGCGAGATCGTCGCTGTGCTCCCAGTTGTGCTTCGCACCCATCTCGCTCTTCACTCTTTCATAAAAGCGTGTGCCGGGCAGTGGATATGAAACCGAAATGCCGATGTCGTGCGGCTCGCACTCACGCACCATCTTGATCGTCTTCGCAATGTCCTCCTCGGTCTCGCCGGGATAGCCGAATTGCAGAAAGAAGCAGACCTCGATGCCGTGCCGCTGCAAACGCGCGGCAGTCGCATAAATTTGCTCGACGGTCGTGCCTTTATCCATCGCATCTAAAATTTTTTGCGAGCCGGATTCCGCGCCAACCCACACGGTTTTGCAGCCGGCTTTTTTTAATCCCACCACCGCCTCTTCGTGCAGCAAATCCACGCGCGCTTGAATTTTGAACGGCGTCGCAATCTTCGCGGCCTGAGCCGCCTCTCCGAATTTTTCCAACCAGCCGGGCTTCAATCCAAAAATATCATCCGCAAACCAAATGTGATCAGGTTGAAAATTTTTGCGCAGCCAGAGCATTTCTTCCACCACGTTCTCGGGT
The DNA here is from genome assembly GCA_964395375.1 of uncultured Cytophagia bacterium. Lineage (GTDB taxonomy): Bacteria > Zhuqueibacterota > Zhuqueibacteria > Zhuqueibacterales > Zhuqueibacteraceae > JABWAN01. Next base: position 3,145 of record CAYNDW010000147.1, on the reverse strand, counting down.
GAGCGCGAGTTATAGCGGTCGCCATAGATCGGCTTTGCGCACCAATTGCAGCGAAACGGACAGCCGCGCGTGGTGACGAGATTGACGGAATAATAGCCATGCTTCTTTTTCCACGCGGCGCGATATTTTTCTACTTCCAACAAATTCCATGCGGGAAAGGGAAACACGTCGAGGTCTTTTTGAAAGCCGCGCGGAATGGTGGTGCGCGCGACGCCGTTGTCCGGCAAAGCCACGCCCGCTATTTGTTCGAGCGCGCGCGTTGATTTGCCGAGCAAGCGATCAATCAGCTCCAACAAAGAAACCTCGCCCTCGCCGAGGAGCACATAATCCGCGCCGTGTCCGAAATAAATTTCACGATGATCCGTGGCGTCGGAGCCGGCAACGATGATGGACGTCTCACGACCGAGTTGCGCGCGCACGAGCTTCATCATTTCAAAACAAGCTACGCGCATGCGCGTGAGACACATCTTGCTCAACCAGTTGAAACTGTCTTCATAAAACACGACGACGCGCGGTTGCTCTTGCTTGAGCACAGCAACGATCTCGCTTGCGCCGCTCGCCAGCATGCTGTCGAATACGGCGACCTTATAACCGTGCTCGCGCAAATAGGCCGCGGCATACAACGTTCCCAGCGGCGCATAAGGCTGCATGGTGCGCCATTGCTTGGGGTCGAAGCGAAGGAAGAAGCTATGGGCGAGGAGAACGTCGGTCATAAAGCAGTGCTCAGTAATCAGTTTCCCAAACCTCGCTGGTGTCATTCAGTAGGAATCTTTTTACTCGCTTGAGATGCTGCCCAGCGCTTAAAAAGATTCCTTCTGAATGACAGGGCGTTGAGAAGTTGGCGCAATCTGCACGAGATAAAAAATTTCAAACCAATGCGGTCGGATTTCAACGTGCGCGAGCCGATAACGAAAACGCGCGAACAAATTCGCAAGCTCGTTGAGCGCCATGTCGGAGGAAACGATCAACAAGACTCTTCCCGCAGGCGTAAGAAAGCGCTGGGCCTCTTTTAAAAAACGCGCGAGCGTTTCGAGCTGCGCGCCCGCGTTGTATGCCGCGTGCAATTCTTCTTGCGCGTTTTTGGCGAAGAAAGGCGGATTGAAAATAATCCAATCAAACTTTTCCGTTGGCGCGAGGCCGCGAAAGAGATCGCTTTGCCGCGTCTGCAACGATACGCTATTCGAGACCGCATTGCTGCGCGCCAATGCCACCGCATGCGGATTGCGATCCACCGCGAGCACACGCGCGCCGTGTCGCGCAGCCGCAATGCCGATCACGCCGCTGCCCGTGCCCAGATCCAACACGCGTTTGCCGCGCAGCGGCAGTTGCGCCACATATCGCGCGAGTAGCTTGCTGCTAAAATGCTGCCCCGGATGGAAGACCTGCGGATGCGTTTGCAATACCAGTTGCTCGATCCGCACAGATACCGCCGTGCGATTCGCCGCGCGTTGCCACGCGCGCCACAGACGAAAAATGACGGGCCGCAAGAGCCGCCATAACTTCATGCGAAGCGGCAGGGGCTGCGCAAATAAAAAAGTGTGCGGCGGTTCGAAAGCCGCTTTTAAAAAGGGTTCGTCCGGCATGCACCAATCACGAAGAAGAGTCCAGTACTTCATAAACCACGGCCGGCGCGCGCGCAAAGGCAACGCGCAAAGCGTTTTCATTGGCGGTGATGAAATTGAGCAGCTTGAAATCATTTTCATGTTTGCGCCAATTGCCGCCGAACACGATCACGTAGCGCACTTGTTGGGCGCGCAGAAACTCGCGCGGTCCGGTGAGCGCGCTCGGCTCCAGCAAAGAGGCGCAGAGCAAAGCGCGTTTCGAAAAATTGAGTTGGCCATAGAGCCTTTGATATGGCATCGGCACCGCTCCGTCAATGGATTCGCCGATGACAATCGCGCGTTCGCCTGCGCGCAAATGCTGTTTGAGAAACTGCGCCACTTCATACGGCGTGCGAAACTCCGGCAAAGCATTGGCTTTGGCAATCGGCATCGCGCCATACACGAGTAACGCGGGCAGCAACAACGCCGCGCCCCACTTTTTGATTGCGGCCATTTGTTCCGCATCGCGCCAGCGCGCTTCGACCCGCGCGAGCACATGATCCGCGCCGATTGCAGTGAAGAGCAGCATGAGGGCCAGCGGAATACTCGCGAAACGATTGGCGCTCGCGAACTCTTTGCCCGCGACGAAGATCAAAAAGAGCAGCACCATTCCGAACAACAGCAGCGCCGGCCAGATGCGCGGCAAGAGCGCTTTGCGATTTTTCCACACCAACAACACGCCGGGCAGAGCGAGCAGAATCAGCGGCGACCCGAAACGCAACAGCCAATACGACATCATGCCGAGATAGTTGATGATGCGCAACAGCTCCGTATGCGGCGCCCACGCGTAGAATTGTTGATCGCTGCGATGAAAGAGGAATGCAGTTGCATCGCCCCACTGCATCCAATTGATGAAAAACCACAAGGCCGGACCCCAACCCAATCCCAACGTGGTGGATAAAAAAGTTCGCGCGAAATTTGGCCGGCCTTGCCAAATTCTAACCACAAACAACGCGGGCAATATGAACCACGCTTCATAGCGCGTGAGACAGGCGAGGCCGTAAAGCAATGCGCCAACCCCAAAACGTTTTTCCTCTTTCATAAAAAAAGCCAGCGCGCCAAACATCAAACCTAAAAACACGACTTCTTGATACGGCATTAAAGATAAAAAGACGAGTTGCGCATTGAGCGTAAACAGAATGCCGCCGATCAAAGCCGCGCGCCGCGTGGCGAATTGCTGCAAATAAAAAGTAAATGCCACCGCCGCCGCGCTGCCGATTAATGCAAAGAGGCCGCGCACGACCATGACACTTCCCGTGAGCGCATAGCCGGCATAAACCAAAGCTTGCGTCACCGGCAACCAATGCCACGTCCAAATCGTGTCGCGAAAATAAAGCCGGCCTGCGGCGTCGTTGCCATAGGGCACGGGATATACGAGCAGCAGCGCGAGGCGAAACACAAGCCCGAGCGCGAAGACGAACCATAACTCGCGAAACAGTCCCTCGGAGAAGCTCCCCTCGAGGTCCTTCACCAACGTTTCCAGCAGGTTGAGTCGCCCGGTGAGATAGCTGCGGCTTCCGAAATCGAAGGACACGATGGTGTGC
>CAYNDW010000146.1:0-11157 GCA_964395375.1 uncultured Cytophagia bacterium | reverse complement strand
CGCCGAGCAAATGGCCCATGCGGTCCGACTCCATCCACAGCGCGAGGTCGAGCGCAGAAGTGGGCACGTTTTGAAAATAGTTGGTGCGATCTTCATTCGTGGTGCCGTTCAAATCCGTGGCGCCGATGCGTTCCATGGTTTTGAAATAGTCATCGTTGAAATTTTCGCTGCCGTTGAACATGAGATGCTCGAACAAATGCGCGAAGCCGCTCTTGCCGGGCTTCTCGTTTTTCGAGCCGACATGATACCACACATTGACCGCGACGATGGGCGCTTTGCGGTCTTCATGCACGATGAGCGTCAAGCCGTTGCTGAGCACGAATTTTTGATACGGGATGTCGAGGCTCGCGCCATTGTTCGCCGCCGGCTGCGCCAAGAGCGCAAACGCGGCACAGAGCAAAAGCAGCGACACGAGGGAAGTGAATCGGTGCATCATACTACCGCCTCCTGTTGAGAGAGATGAAAGGTGATGTGGGGATTATGTTTCGCTGGATCAACTTTGGCTATCGTCATTTTGAGCGTGTCATTCAGCAAGAATCTTTTTGCGCGCCGGGATTGCTGTCCAGTGCTCAAAAAGATTCCGGCTGAATGACAGGATCTAAGGGCTCTTCAAGTGTCAACCGTCTCGCAATCTCATGCGCGACGACTTTGCCGACCTCCGGCAGCGTTTGCAAACCGGCTTCGCCCTTCGCCGCGAACAATTCCGTGATGCTCTCGCGCGATTCGTCAACGGCCCACGCGGCTTTGCGATAGGCCCAAACGCGCGCGGGCGCAGCTTGCAGCAACTCGTATTCGTAAGATTTGAGGAAAAGTTTTTCGGCGAGGCGTTTGTTGCTCGCCAACGCGCCGGGAGGAATGTAGCGCGGCATGCAATCCAATAAACCGAAGCGCTCGCAAAGTTCGCGCACGCGCAAGCCCAGCCGCGCGGTGTATGAACGAGCCGGGCTTGCGCTTTCACTAAGACCGTCTTGGCCGCCATAAAGTTTGCGCCAATCCGTTTCTAAATTGGGATCAAAAGCGCGCGCGGCCGCGAACGCACGTTCGGCTTGCACGCCGGACATGGACATGCCGCCGGCGAGCACAAACTGGCCGCCGTGCTCTTTCGTCGCGCGCACGGCTGTTTCCAAATGCGCGTCGTCATCGCCGGCAAATGGGATGATGGGCATAAGCGACGCGCCAACGAGTATGCCCGCTTGCGCGAGCACCTTCATCATGTGCAAGCGTCGTTGCAAGCACGGGCTGCGCGGTTCGAAAGCTTGTTTTAATTTTTGATCAAGATTGCTGAAGCTGATGACGACGCCGGCCCATGCGCGCGCGTTGATGTCGGTGAGCAAATCCAAATCGCGGAGAAGCAGCGGCGAACGCTCGACGATGAACAGCGGGAAAGAGTAGTCGCGCACGACCTCGAGCATGGCGCGCGAGAGGCGATAGCGCTCTTCCGCGGGCTGTTGCCAATCGCCGCACGCGAGCACGTCCGGATTCAAGCCGAACATTTCGCGGCGCAGCAACTCCGCGGCGTTGAGCTTCACTTGAATGAGCGTGTCGAACGTGTCGGCATCGCGCTTGCCGAGATAGCGTTCGCCGCGCAAGTAACAAAACTCGCAGCCCGAGCGGCAGCCGATATAGGGATGCGCGCTGTACTTGGTCCAAAACCACGGGCCGTCAACGTGACGCTGCACGTTGAGAATTTTGCGCGGGCGATATTCTTGATAGGCGAGGCGCATGCGCAACAATACTCCGGCCCGCGCTCATTCGCAAGAAGATTTCCAAGTGAAACTTGACTCTCAAATTTGGTGAAGCACTAGGAACACTCCTCAAATCATGTCATTCAGGAGGAATCTTTTTAAGCACTGGAATTGGTCGCTAGAACTGAATCGGTAAACAAGCGGAGAAGAACCCTCGGTGAAGCACTGCCCAAACAAAAAGAGAATCCCATCGCGCAGAACACGCGCTAGCCGCGCGCGCGGGAAAATCTTTCTTGCATTTCAAAGCCATCTTGCCTAAGCTTGCGCACTTTTTTTGAACCTCAAATCATGGAGCTTCGTTGTTGCAAGTAAGTGTTTTGGATCTGATTCTCCGCTCGGGCTTTTTTAGCAAAGCCATCCTGCTCTCGCTGTTGCTGCTGTCGATTGCCAGTTGGGCGCTCACGCTGAACAAGTATTGGCAATTGCGCGCATGCAGCGAAGGTTACCTCCGCGCTCTCAATCTTCTCCGCCCCACTGCCGACCTACAACTCATGTACAGCAAACTCGCCAAAGAAATCGGCGGCGCGGTTGGGCGCATTTTTGAAGAAGGTTATTTGACGCTCAAGTCCCACCTTGAAGGCATGATGCCGGGCAAGACGCATTTGTCCGAGCTTCCCGCGGAAGCGGCGTTTAATCTGTTTGAAAAAGACGTGAGCCTGCGTTTGCAAACCGCGACTGAGAGCGAACTCGCCACGCTCGCGAGCGGCTTGTCGGTGCTCGCGACGACGGTGACGATCAGCCCGTTCATCGGCTTGCTCGGCACGGTGTGGGGCGTAATGTATACGTTTCTGAGCATCGGGCAATCGGGCAGCACGGAATTGACGGTGGTCGCGCCCGGCATTGCCGAGGCGTTGATTGCGACGATCGCGGGCTTGGCCGTGGCGATTCCCGCGCTGGCGTGCAATAATTTTTTGACCGCGCGTTTGGCGACGCTCGAAGACAATCTCGCGCGTTTCAATACGGAATTGAACATTTACTTCACGCACAATTGGCAACGTGAGAAAACGAAGATCACAAATCGTCTCGGAAATCAACGTGACGCCGCTCGTTGATGTAATGTTGGTGTTGCTCATCATCTTCATCATCTCCGCGCCGCTCATGCGCTCGGGCACGAAAGTGACGTTGCCCAAAGCCGCGGTGCGCGAGTCGCAGCCGCAGCGCTCGGTGCTGGTGACGATTGATCGCACGGGTCAAGCGTTTTTAAACGGCGAAAAAATTGCGCTCGCGGTGCTCGGCGAACGCGTGTCCGCATTGGTGAGCCGCGCGCCGGAGCAGCCGGTGTTGATCGAAGGCGATACCCAAGCGGAATACGGCAAGATCGTGGCGGTAATGGATCTCGTGCGGCAAGCGGGGATTCAGAATGTGAGTTTGGTGTTGGAGCCGATGGTGAAATAGCACGCAGCTTCTTGTTCCCAAACTCTGTTTGGGAACACCATTGCAAGCGAAACTCTGTTTCGCGCGGGTTGATGAAAATCGAAACGGAGTTTCGCAAACAAGCGCGTTCCCAAACGGAGTTTGGGAACGAGAGGGTTGAATGAACACTGCTTGTTCCCAAACGGAGTTTGGGAACGAAAAAAACGCACCTCTAAAATTGTCATTCAGCAGGAATCCTTTTCAGTTCCGGGCAGCAACTCCAGCGCGTAAAAAGATTCCTGCTGAATGACAGGATGAGGTCGGGCGTCGTATCATCGAAGGTCTTCCTCTTATGCGTAAACCGCAAACCAAAGCCCTCGTCCTCTCCGCGATTGGTCACGTTATATTGCTGCTCACGTTGCTGCAACTCGGCCATTCGCAAACGATGCCGCGCCGCGCGCCGCGCACGATCTCCGCGACGTTGCTGCAAAAGGGGGCGATTGGTTTGCCCAAACAAAGCGGCACACCGAATGATGCGCCGCCCGCGCTTGCCGAGCCTGCAAAAAAAAATCTAACACCTCCGCCCAAAACACCGCCGAAAGAAACGCCTAAGCAAGCTGCTCCGACACTTCCAGCAAAGAAGAACAAAACGGAAAAGCCTGCGTCGGCAACAACAAAAAGTTCTGCGACAACGCCGAGTAAAAATCCTTTTGCGAAAGGCGAAGGCGGCACGAGTCCGAAGCCGGTGCCGAACAAAACTTCAGGAAGCGGCGCGGGTGGCAACGCGGCGGTTGGAACGAAGACCGGAATCGGCGGGGGCGGCGGCGTGCGACTCGATGCGCCGGACTTTGCGTTTCCGCATTATCTCACGCTCTTGCAGTTTCGCATCGAGAGCCAATGGCGCGCGCCGTATGCCGGGCAGGGCGAGTATTTGGCGACGGTGCATTTTGTCATCAACAAAAACGGCAAAGTCCTTTCGACCGAGTTGGAAAAATCTTCGGGTGTGTTTGCGTTTGATCAAGCCGCGTTGCGCGCCGTGCAAGGCGCGAATCCGTTGCCCGCATTGCCGGAGGGTTCGAATCTCGAAACGCTCGGCGTGCACTTCGATTTCGTGGCGAACTGGTGAGTTGAACTCCTTCGCGCGCGTTGTCGCGATAGTTCTGAAATTCTCAAATAGCCGCTCGTCCTCATAATTGTCATTCTGCAAGAATCTTTTTATGCGCTGGCGACACTGGCAAGTGCTTAAAAAGATTCCTACGGAATGACAGCTTGGAGGGTTGGCGCAAGAAAACTGAAAAATGAAAACCCCTCTACGAATAACTGCGTTGCTCTTCCTCGCTCCGCTTCTCGCTTTCGGCCAAAGCGAAGTGCATCTCCGCGCGGAAACGAATGCCGTGACCCGCATTCCGGTGGAGTTGAAAGACTGCACGCCGCGCGCGCAAGCCAGCGTGATGGACGCGAAGAAGGTGCTCGAAATTTTAGATAACGATCTCTGGATGTCGAGCGTGATCGCCTCTTTTCGCTCGGATGAACAACTCGGCGACGCGAACTCACCGTGGCTGGAATTGGCGAGCCGCGGACCGACGGAGCCGTTTCGCCTCGCGGTGCATCCACAAGTTGAACTCACGGGCAGTAATCTCACGCTCGCGGCGAAGTTGATCGATAGCCGCTCGGGCGCGCTGCTCGCGGATAAAAGCTATCGCGGCTGCCGCGAGAATTTGCGCGTGCTCGTGCATGCGCTGGCGGACGACATCGTCAATGTGCTCACCGGGCAAGTGGGCATTTCGCAAAGCCGCATTGCGTTCTCCTCCGAAGCGGCGAAGGCCAAAGAAATTTTCGTGATGGATTATGACGGCACGAACATTCGGCAGCTTACGAGCAATGGCAGTTTGAATCTCACGCCCACGTGGTCGTCGGATGGCCTCGCAGTGGCGCTGACCTCGTATCAAGCGGGCGGGCCGGACATTTTTTTAATCGATGCCATTTCCGGCAAATCGATTTTTCATTATAACAAAGCCGAGTTGCAAACCGCGCCCGCATGGTCGCCCGAGGGCAAGCAGCTCGCGTTCTCTTCTTCGCACGAGGGCAACTCGGAAGTGTACGTGATGACCGTGAGCACGAAGAAAGTGCAGCGCCTCACCATTCATCCGTCGGTCGATTCTTCGCCGAGTTGGTCGCCGACGGGGCGCGAATTGGTTTTCACCTCCGACCGTTTGGGCCGGCCGCAGCTTTTTGTGATGGACGCGGAGGGCGGCAACTTGCGGCGCTTGACGTATTATGGCGAGTATAACGATTCGCCCGCGTGGTCGCCGCGCGGCGACAAGATCGCATACGTTTCGCGCGTCGAAGGCCGCTTCAATATTTTGACCATCGACGTGACCGGCGAAAACGTTTCGCAACTTACAACCAGCGGCAGCAATGAAGACCCGTGCTGGTCGCCGGACGGCAATCGCATCGTGTTCAGTTCGTTGCGCAGCGGCCAGCGCGATTTGTATTCGATGGAATGGAACGGCGAAAATTTGCGCCGTCTCACGCATCGCGGCACGTGCGCGAGTCCTTCGTGGTCGAACAACGTCCGCGCTGATGCTGCGAGAGAGTGCAAATAGAGAAACTTCTTTGTTCCAAAACTTTGTTTGGGAACACAATTGCAAACGAAACCTCTTGTTCCCAAACTTTGTTTGGGAACACAGTTGCAAACGAAACTCTGTTTCGCGGGTGTTGCATAAAATTATAAACGGAGCTTCTGAACAAGTGCGTTCCCCAACGGAGTTTGGAAACGAGACGAATGTCCAACTTTGCATTGTCATCCTGCATGGAACGTCCCTGGTGCTTGGCTTTCTTCCCGCGCGAGGGAAGGTTCTTACAGAATGACAATTTGAGGGCGTTACAAATCAACACGCATAACAAGCAGCAACGTTGCTCCGGCCATGTTCGATAACGACTACAATCCTCAAGACGCGCTTCCCACAACGCGCCTCTGCGCCGTGCTCAAAGGCTTGTGCCCGCGTTGCCGCGCGGGAAAAATTTATCAACGCGGCTTGACGATGTTCGAACGCTGCCCGGTGTGCGATTTGAAATATGAGCGCGAGCAAGGTTATTTTTTGGGCGCCTTGGGCGTGAGTTATGTTTTGGGATTGAGCGTTTTGGCGGCGCTGCTCGTCCTACTCTCATACGGCGTTTTTCCACAATGGCCGGCGTATAAAGCGATTCTGCCTGCGCTCGTCGTGTACTTGCCGTCGTTGCCCTTCATCACGCGCACGGCGCGAATTTTATGGATTCATTTTGATCGCACGATGGATCCGGTTTAGTTGATTGACTTGCGCGCCGCATTTTAAAAGTGTGGCGCTCGTCATTTGCAAACAACAATACTTAAATAGGAGGTTCACATGTTGAAGTTTTTTTTAAAGTCGCATTCGAAAACGGCGCTCGCGCTTGCGCTCGTTGCCGGCGGATTGTTGCTTTCCGGCTGCCCGAAAAAAGTTACGCAACTGCCGGAAGCCGCGGAGCCGGAGCCGCCGATTGAAAGATCGGAACCGGTGGCGCAACCCGAACGTCAACCCGAGCCGGAAATTCGCCGTGAAGAAACGCGCGCGCCGGAGCCATTGAATTTGGGCAACATCTTTTTTGATTATGATTAATTCGATTTGAGCGCCTCCGCGCGCGATATGCTCGCCAATCATGCGAGTGCGTTGCGCAATCGCTCCGGGGTGAGTATCCAAATCGAAGGCCATTGCGACGAGCGCGGCACCGTGGAATACAATCTCGCGCTCGGCGATAAACGCGCGAAGGCTGTGGCGAATTATCTCGCTTCGCTCGGCGTTGAACGCGCGCGCCTTTCGACCATCAGTTATGGCAAAGAACGTCCGGCCGATGGGCGCCAGAATGAATCTGCGTGGTCGAGAAACCGCCGCGCGGAGTTTCGGATTTTGAATTAGTGAACCTCATCCCGTCGAAAATTTGCACCTTTCGACGGGATTTTTTGGAGTTCCCATGCGCTCAATCATCTTTTCTTTTCTGCTGGGCCTCGGCTTGTTGATCGCCGGTTGTATTCCGCCCAAGCAAGTCAAACAAATCGAGAGCGACAATTCGAGTTTGCGCGGCCAGGTCGACTCGTTGCGCGCGGAGATGCACAAACTGCGCAGCCTCGTGGCGCGCGCCGAGCAGTCGTCGCAGCAATCCAAAGAGCATGCGCTCAAATCCACGGCCGATCTTAACGTGCGCTTGGAACAAATGCAGCAGCAAATGCAGATCATCGACGATCGTTTGGATGACATGAACAACCGCGTTTCGAACATGCCGAACAAGTTGCGCATGGTTTCGGAACGCAGCACGCCGCCGCCCGCGGCAGCCAATGAAGAGCCCGCGGCGAATACGCAAACGAACAACGAGCCGGTCGCAGATAAAAACGCGCTGGCCGAGATGGGCAAACTGTACGACGCTTCGTATCAGGATTTGACGCAGGGCAAGTTCGAGCTTGCGCGGCAGGGCTTCGCGGAATTTTTGCGGCGTTATCCCGAAAGCGCGCTCGCGGACAATGCGCAATATTGGATCGGGGAGAGTTATTATTCGCAACGCGAATATGTTCGCGCCTCGGCGGAGTTCGCGGAAGTGGCGGAGAAATATCCCGCGGGCGATAAAGTGCCGGCCTCGATGCTCAAACGCGCGTATGCGTTGATCTCTTTATCAAAACGCGTCGAAGCGAAAGCGTTGCTGGAAAAACTGATCAAGCAATATCCCAACACGAATGAAGCGGAGTTGGCGAAGGCGAGGCTGAAGGAGTGAGATGGCGATTGGGATATTGGGGATTTGGATATTGGGAGAGATGAATCGTACGTGTTCCGCCACGGCTTGGCCGTGGCTTTTTTTTTGATTGACGAAAATGTTCGATTAGGGCTTGGCCCTAATCGTGTCCTTGCTTTGCTCCGCCGTCCTCAACGAATCTTGCCTTGCTTCTTCTCTTGCCAAAGAATCCAATCGCGCTACGCTCTGTTGCACGACCGTGGCCCATTCTTCCGCATGCGTGTTATAATACTGCACAGCCTCGTCGAACTGCGCGCGCGCATAACCGTGTTGTTGAAGAATAGAATCTACGCGCGTTGCAACGGCGCTGTCTTGCGCCGCAGTGATTTGCAACGCGGTGTAAACCTCCGCAAATTTCTCCGGCTGCGCTAAGGGATTATCGGATTGCGAGGCGCAGCTCGCGAGGACAATGAACATAAAATAAGAAAAACCTCTACAACACCTCCCCCCCTTGAAGGGGGCAGGGGGGTGTTGTGCTTCAATACGAATAAGCTGCTCATGGCTTCGAAGCATTGTGGATGCTGAACTGCGGCATCCGCTCTCTGTTCCTCTTTTCAATCTGGATAACACCCCCCTCAAGGGGGAAATAATCTCGAGCGTTTTTTGATTCCCGTTAAAACTCATTTCGCCTCCTCCACGCGATTTAAAAATACCTCCACCTGCTGATTGAACAACTCCGGCTGATCCATTTGCAGCCAATGGCTCGTATGCGGCAAGGCCACATGCGTCATTTGCGGAACGTGATAATGCAGCGCCGAAGCATCATCGGGCAGGCCGGAAATGATGGCGTGCATCGGACCGCGATAATTTTGCAGAGTCGCGGCGGGATCGTATTTGAAAATATCTTCGAGCGCGGAGATGATTGCAGCCTTAGGCGTATGCCGCAAACTTGCGAGCACGGCATTCGTCACCGTGCTATCCGCATGCACGAGAATGTTGCGCCAATGGCCCTCGACGATATCCGCATACGCCTCCGAGCGCAGCGCATTCATGAACGGCTCGATCTGCTCGCGCGGCGCGTTGCGCGAATCGCCAATCGCATCGACGAACAACAGCCCGGCAACGCGTTCGGGGTGCATGCCTGCATACGTTGCAATCACGCCGCCGCCGTAACTGTGGCCGAGGAGTATGAACTTTTGCAAGCCGAGCGAATCAACGAGCGCAGCAAGATCGCTCGCCATTGCCGCAAGCGAGTAGTCCTCATTCGCCGCGGGATCGGATTGCCCATGCCCGCGCATGTCGAATGCAATCGCGCGGCGCGTTTGCCGCAAGTGCGCAAGCTGCGGCGCCCATTGCGTGGTGTTGCCGGCGAGCGAATGCACAATCACGACCGGCGTGTTGCCGCTGCCGCCTTGATCCACAAAGAGCCGACCTGCAGGGCCGATCAGCCAAAATGCTTTTGTGCTCATGGAATCGGCCTGGGTTTGAGTTTTGGGTTCTGAACTGCAACGGAGGAATGCGAGTTGCGCGCACAACAAGAGACGTAGCGAGGTTTTCATGCCAAAGTTCTTTCTCTTAAAATTTTCGCGTGCTTCGCGGGCAATAAAGCAAAATCAGTTTTCGTAGATAAAGCGCATCCCTTTCGTGAAGCCCAATGGAAAAACCGAGTTGTGCGTTTCCTCTTCGAAGATAAACCAACGCAGCCTCAAGCCTTTGTAGTTGCGGCTCTCAATCTGCGCGGCAAACTTTTGCAAGTCCGCCACCATGTTGCGCTCCGCGTTGATTTCGCGCTCGCCCACGGAAAGATAGAGTTTGAGCGCCAACGTATCATGCTGCGCGGCAAACTCTTTTTCAACACGGAAAAGCAGATGCTCATCATACCACAACGACGGGCTGATGAGAATGTAGTGTGCGAACAGCTCCGGCGTAGTAAACGCGAGCCACGCACCGAACAAGCCGCCGTAAGAATGGCCCACAAACGTGCGCTCGTCCGTCACGCGAAAGTTGCGCGCGATGAACGGCAGCAATTCCTCGCGCATGAAGTCGCGAAATTTCTCCCCGCCGCCGGAATGCTTTTGATACTCCGGCCCGTAACCGCCGGCGAGCACTTTGGTCGGCGTGTAATCGCGCGTGCGATGCAGAGGGTAATTCGGCGGGCCGTCATAGGCAATTGCCACGAGCAGCAGCTCCGGCATTTGATTGCGCTCGGCAATGTGGTCGCAAATGTTTTTCGCGAGCGCAAACGAGTAATCCGCGTCGAGCATATAGACCACCGAATAGCTGCGCGCGCTCGTGCGATAACTTTGCGGCAGGCTGATATAAAGCTGGTAGTCGATCCGCGTTGCCGGTGAATGCAGCGCACGCACTTCCGTGTTGGGCAAAGTCACGGGCGGAAAGTTGGGAGCAGGCTGATCTTGCGCCCAAAGCGTCGCGCACAATGTTTTTATAAGAAGAAGAGCGCCAACGCGCCTCATGCAAAATTTCCTTTCGCGCAGAATGAACCGCGTTGAATATAGCATAAAATCCTCGGAATGCAACGCCGCTCTCGCCCGCGCGCCGAAGTTAGGCTTGACTTTCCACAGCCGGTTCAATACTTTGCGCTGCGTGAGCAAGTCAATTTGTCCGCAAGCTGCATTGGAGAAAGCGGGAGAATGGAGCAAAGCTTTTTTGCATTGAACCTCGATATGGAGTGATCGAACATGGAAGCAACCCTGCAATCTAGTTGGCAACAGATTCCTCTCACTGATTTCAAAAACTATCTCGGCATTCTGGCTAATGAATTGGCCGAAAAGGACGACATGTCTGTGTTGCTGAAAAGGCGTGGAGATCAAGTGTTGGTGTATAGCCCGAAACGATATAGCGACGAAGTAAATGACATCTTGGAAGAGTCAAAGCGCGAGTATCAACGAAGGGAAAATGCCGGGTATAGCCGCGAGCAGGCCTATCAGGATTTCATGAAGGCGCAACAAGAACTCAGTCAATATCTGCAATAAGAGCCGCCGTGAAAACCACTCTCCGAGCCGTTCCCGACACGAACGTCATCCTTGCTTCTCAGAGTACGAATTCGAATAGCCCGAATGCGAGTTTCTTGAGCGTTGGAAACGGGAGGAATTTGAATTGCTCTATACCGACGACATGCTGCGCGAGTACATAGAGAAGCTACTTGTGCGTAACGCTCCGCGAGAAGAAATCACCAATTTCATGGCTATGATCCGCAAGCTCGGGATTTATGTCTCAATTCATTTCTTTCATCTCGCTAAATATCCGAGCGATCCCGATGATATACCGTTTTTATTGTGCGCAGATAACGGCAACGCAA
>CAYNDW010000145.1:9042-11176 GCA_964395375.1 uncultured Cytophagia bacterium | reverse complement strand
CTCCGCTTTGATAATAGCACGGGCGTGATCGATCATGGCGAAAACGCCGAGATTCGCGTCGGTGAAATCTTCGAAGTGAATCGTTATGTCGGCGAGTTTGTGTATTGGGTGGGGCGGGTCGAGGTCTATCTCGTTCGCCCAAAAATCGCCGGCATCAAATTGGTCGCCAAAGCCGAGAATACCACGCTGCAAAAAGGCGACGTGCTGGAAGTGCAACGCGGCGATTTTGATCCTCTGCGCGATAAACTCGGCGAGGCCGCGTCGGTGGATAATAGCTTGGCCGACCCGGCGCCCGGTGGCGCGGTTGCCGTTAACAAAAAGGCTTTGAGTAAAACACCCCGCGCCGAACGCATATCGCCGATACTGCTGCATTTTGCGACCGGAGGATTGTATTCCTTGCCGGGCATTTCGCGCTCCATGGGAATGGATATCTCTTTGGAGATTACGAACGGCTCCAACCGCGTGATCAGCGAAATCGATATGTCGCGTTCATATACGAATGGGCTGGCCGTGCAAGCCGGATTGACTTTGCCGCTTTCCAGCAAGCTTGCGGTGGATTTGAATTATGCTTATCTGCCGCTCCGCATTCGCCGCAGCACGGAAGCGCAACTCTTACGCTATGGATTAAAAGGCACGGCCTCACTCGCGCAAATCAACGGCGGCGTGAGTTATCGCTTCGCAACGAATTGGCAAGCGGGCTTGGCCACCGGCCTGTTCTTGCCGCAAGTCAAGGTCGAGGGCAATCGCGCCAGCGCCGCGCTTTCGGAGCGACAATGGGGCTGGACCGCGGCGCTTTCACATCTCCTGCCGCTGCGTCAAGCGGTGTGGCTCAAATCCACGCTGGCATACAATGTTTTTCTGGATAACGGCCCGGCGATTCATTTCTTCGCATTGCAAACCGGCCTGAGTTTCGCAATCGGACGACGATGAAAACGACCATTAAAACCTGCACGCGTTGCGCCGCGGAGTTTGACCCCACGGTCAAACATGTTTGCGCCACCAGGCGCGCGGGCGGAAAATTTGAAACCGCGCCACAGCCTCAAATTGGAATGGTCATCGATAAAAAATATCGTTTGATCAGCAAGCTGGGCGAAGGCGGCATGGGCAGCGTGTATCGCGCGCGGCGCATGTTCATCAACGATTTTGTCGCGGTGAAATTCATGCGGCCGCAAGTGGTGGCGAGCGAAGATTTGCGGCAGCGTTTTTATCATGAAGCGCGCGTGTCGGCGCGAATGAAGCATCCCAACGTGGTGTCGATCTATGACTTCGGCGAAAGCACGGAAGGCTTGCCTTATCTCGTGATGGAATTTCTCGCGGGGCAATCGCTCGGCGAGTTGCTGCACAAAAACGGGCCGTTGGAACTGGAGCAAGTGCTCGAAGTCGGCATTCAAATTTGCGAAGCGCTCTCGTGCATGCTGGAGCACAACGTGATTCATCGCGATCTCAAACCCGACAATATCATGCTCGTGCCCGACGGGCACGAGGGCTGGTTGGTGAAAGTCGTGGACTTTGGCGTCGCGAAAATTCTCGAAGACGATCAGCAGCTCACGCGCGTGCAAGCGCGCATCGGCTCGCCGGTGTATTCTTCGCCGGAGCAGTATTTGGGCAAATACGTGGATCATCGCACGGACTTATACGGCCTCGGCGTGATCTTTTATGAATTGCTCACCGGCCAGGTTCCGTTTGAAGCGCTCACGCAAAATGATTTGCTCGCGGCCATCGTGCATAAAATGCCGCAGCGCTTGGATGAGAAGATCGACGGCTTCACTAGCTTGATGGCGGACTTGGTGCAATGGCTGCTCGCCAAAGACCCCAACGATCGCCCGCGCGATGCGACAGAAGTGCGGCGCTGTTTGCAAACCTTGCGCGACGGCAAGAAAACATTAATGCTTTATGAAGACGAGCGCCGCGTCAAGCCTGTGCGGGAAGCGATCACGTTCAAAAGCAATACGCCGGCGCGTAAAAGCGAACCCGCGCGCAAGGCGAAAAGTCATGGCGGCAAACCTTCCGCAAAAAAATCAGCGGACGCTCCGGTGTTTCGCCCGCGTTCGATTCGCCGGCGTCTCAAGCGCAAGCTCAAACGCTGGGCGCGCCCACTGTTTATTTCGTCCGCGGTCGCTGCGCCGGCGCTGAT
>CAYNDW010000145.1:6346-9032 GCA_964395375.1 uncultured Cytophagia bacterium | reverse complement strand
TGATCATTTGGTGGCTGATGGCCGGCAAGCCGGCGCTGCAAAATCGTTGGCCCCTCGCTCCGCTTTATGCTTGGATGAAAAGTGAAGCCGACCAACTCGCGCTCGCTTCGCCGCTGCCGCGAGTGGCGGTGCAACGCGCGCGTCCCGACTCCGCCAGCGCGTTGGCGGCAACGCCCAATGTCTCCGCTGCCAATCGCGCACAATCCGCGCAAGACTCGTCGAAGCAAAATATTTTGGTTGCACCCGCTGCACCGGATAGCCGTCGCGGCATTTTTCCTTTGGTAAACAATAATGGGCGCCGAATACGCGAAACCACCAAGCCGATTGCGCGTGTCGGTTCGGCGAACGCAAAGCAATTGCCCGCAAGCATGGTTTTTATCAAAGACACGACGTATCAACGCGGCGATGTTTTCGGCGACGGCGCGGCAAATGAAAAGCCGGTGCATACGGTACGCGTCAAGAGTTTTTACATCAGCGCGCACGAAGTGACGAATGAAGAATACCTCGCGTTTGTTGAAGCGACGCAAGGCAACTTGCCGGAGTGGAGGGATTCGACGAGCAAGTATTATTATCTGGAGGGCGCCGATAGTTTTTATAAAAAACTCGGCCCGGCATTGTATGATCCCAAGCATCCCGTGATCGGCGTTTCCTGGACCGATGCGATGAAGTATTGCGCCTGGCTCTCGCGCAGAGGGCCGTGGCGTTATCGTTTGCCCACGGAAGCGGAATGGGAATTGGCCGCGCGCAGTGGCAACAGCCGCAACAAATTCAGTTGGGGCGAAGGCGCGCCGCAGCGCGAGCACGGCGGCAACGTTGCCGATGAAGCGCTCAAACAAGTCATGCCCAACTTATCCATGATTTGGCGCGCATACAACGATACGTATATCTACACCGCGCCCGTGGCCCAGTTTGGCGCAAATGCTTTCGGGCTTTACGATATGACCGGCAACGTGTGGGAATGGTGCCTCGATTGGTACGCGGCCGAGGCGTATCAAAAACGCGAGAGCGTCAACCCGCAAGGGCCAGCGAATGGCGTGGAAAAAGCGATTCGCGGCGGGTCGTGGAGCGACACGCCGGATAAGCTGCGCGTGACGTATCGTCGCGGCGTGCCGCTTACGTTTCGCAGCAACAATCTCGGCTTTCGCGTGGTGGCCGAAGCGCCGCAGGCGCTGGTGAATAACAATGTGCCGCGCAAATAGCTTTGCTTTTCAGCCTCGTCTTCGCTTTCGTTCAACCACGGCTGGGCCGTGGTTTTTATTTCCTCCCACCAAAACGCGCTAAATCCGCGCACGCACTGCAATCCTTCTCGAAACTCTTCTTCGCTCTGTTCAAAAAAAAGATGAGAGCACTCGCCGCACGCGCGTGCCTTTGAGAACAGAACCACAAACTCGTACGAGCGAAAACCGCATGGTTTAAAATCATTAACGTCGAACGTGGCCGATAATCAAAGCTCGCTCTGCCGTTTCTCAAGCGCATTGTTTCGGCGCAAAGCTTGAGCTTGCAACGAGGTTTATTCTAAGAATAGCGCTGCACCCCAAACGCTTTGGAGTACAACTGCTTTTTTTCAGTTCAAACCTCACACAAAAAACTCATTGATAACACAAAAATCAAAAAGGAGCACTTCCCATGGCATTAGGAGATGGAATTCGCAGAAACGTCGCCACGATTTCTACCGAGGAAAGAAACAGATTGCGAGACGCCATTCGTCAGTTGGATATGACCAAATTTTATCCCGACGGGGTGTCCTATTGGGACAAGCAGGATCAAATTCACCAAGCCACGCACGTTCATGGCGGCCCGGCATTTTTGCCCTGGCATCGCGAGCTTTGCAATCGCTTCGAAGCCTTGTTGCGGGAAGTGGATCCCGAAGTTTCCCTGCACTATTGGGATTGGACAACAGACCCTCGCGCCAGCGATAACGGCGCCGGCGGCACGACCAATTTGTTCACGAGTAGCTTCATGGGAAGTGCAAGCGGCCGCGCCGGCGTTCCATTTGATACCTTTGACAACAACGGGGTTTCGGCCGGCAGTCGGGATGACACGGGCGACCCTTCTGATCCGCCCCGGGAAATCACGCGGAGCGTGCAGCCAGGCGCACCCGCCTTGCCTGAAAACGATGCAGATGTTATTAATGCCGCCACCTTTTCCGGTATGCGCTCCTCGCTTGAGGGAATTCACAATTCAACACATAACTTCATCGGCGGCACGATAGGAAATCCACATACTTCCTTTCGCGATCCTTTCGTTTTTCTGCTGCATTCTAATGTCGATCGTTTGTTTGCCATGTGGCAAACGCAAGCGGGACAGGCTTGGCGACTTGATCCGGAGCAAGTATATGGCGATGAAAGTGAGACTGCCGGAGACAACGGTATTATGACGCCAATGGAGCCTTGGGCCGGAGGCGCTGGCATGAGGCCTTGGGCTCCACCCGAGAACGAACAAGTGGTGAAAAACTCCAAGCACTCCTCCGTTGTCCGTCCGCCGTGTTACGATACGCTGCCAACGGTTCCGGTCACGGTCACTCCGGAAACCACGGCTCTCAACTTCAACGACGTGCCCACGAGCGAAACTACCGTGCGCGCCGCGGTTTTTTCCGTGACCTCTTGCGCGGACGTGCATTTTGAAATCACGAGCGGTCCGACCGTATTGAGCGGTCCGGCGGGCACAACGTTCGGCGCGCCGCTGG
>CAYNDW010000145.1:0-6336 GCA_964395375.1 uncultured Cytophagia bacterium | reverse complement strand
TGGGCACGACCGCGATGGTTTCACCCACTTCCCATTACACGCCGCCCAAAGCGCGCATTTGGATTTCATATACCGGAACGAATGCCGACGACGTGGCCACGGGCACGGTCACCATTCGCTGCGTGGAAACCGGCGAGAATTTTGTGCTCGCCATCACGGCGAATACCATCGCGCGACCGACCGCGGCCGTGGTGCTCGCGCTCGACAAATCCAACAGCATGAATTTCATTTCCGGTCTTGCCGCGCCGCTGGATCATCGCATCGACGTGCTGCGCTTGTCGGCCCCGCCGTTCGTCGAGGTGCTTCAGGAGAACAACGCGATCGGCATCGTCAGCTTTGATCACGACGCTTACCCGGTCATGGAGATCGCACCCGCTGGCGCTCCTTCTCCTTTTGACGGCACGCGCGTCGCCGCAAAAGCCGCCATTGCTTCGCACACGCCCAATCCTTTGGGCAATACCGCCATCGGCGATGCGGTGGAGCTTGCGCACGCGAAGCTGCAAGCCGAGACGGGTTATGACGTCAAAGCGATGATCGTGCTCACCGACGGCCACGAAACCGCTTCGCGCTACATTGCTGACGTTGCAGACGAGATCATCGGCGCACACGTCTTTGCCATCGGCTTGGGAACCGCGGACCAAATTCAGCCCGCGGCTTTGACCCAGCTCACCAACGGCACCGGCGGCTATCTGTTGTTGACTGGTCAGATCAACGAGGATAATCTCTTTTTGCTTTCGAAGTATTACTTGCAAATTCTCGCCGGCGTCACCAACGAGGATATCGTGCTGGATCCCGAGGGCAGGTTGAAGCCCGGACAGCGACATCGCATTCCGTTTCGGTTAAATGAGGCCGATATCAGCAGCGACGTTATTCTGCTCGCGTCTGCGCCGGAGTTGTTCAAGTTCGTGCTCGAAACGCCAAATGGAGACTTGATTGATCCGACGATCGCTTCCGTGCTACCCGGAATATCTCATGTGGTCGGTAACAACATTAGTTTCTATCGTATGACTTTGCCGGTGCCCATCGGTGATACCGGTGCTAGCGCAGGACAGTGGCATGCGGTGCTCACTATGGATGAAAGATATTACAAGCGCCATCTCGCCCGCCTTGATAACTACCCCAAATTGTACCAAAGCACGCTTGCTCACGGGGTACGTTATAGCCTAAATGTGCATGCCTATTCGAATCTGCGCATGCGCGCGAGCCTTGCGCAGAACAGCTATGAGCCGGGCGCTACGCTCACGCTGCGGGTGGTCATCACCGAATATGGCTTGCCCGTGGCCCGGCGTGCGGCTGTGCGCGCAGAGTTGAAACGGCCGGATGACACCACAACCGTGTTGGCGCTCACAGAAGTGGAGCCGGGAATTTTTGAAACCACGGTTTCCGCATCTCAAGCCGGCATCTATCATTTCATCGTTCGCGCCAACGGCGCGACGCTCCGGGGCCAGCCATTTACGCGCGAGCAGATTGTGACCGGGGCCGTGTGGAGAGGAGGAGATCAACCTCCGCCTACGACCTCCAACGATCCGCGCGAGCGCGATCAACGGCTTTGTCGGCTCTTGACGTGTCTCTTGAGCCAGGGCAACATTTCTCCGGAGCTTGAAAACCGGCTGCGCCAATTGGGCATCAATCTGGAAGGCGTGCGCAAATGTCTGAAGGCCTATTGCGCCTCCTCAAGCTCTCGCGCCAACACGCCCACAACGAGCGCTGGGCCGGAGATTCTCTCTCTGTTCCGGCCTGAAGTCATAGCGGAGCTTCAGCGTTTCCTATGTGAGCCGTAATCGTAAGCGCACGCGGCCTGCATTGCGATTTCATTGAGTCATCTGAGGGGCGCGACTTTTGAGAAGCCGTGCTCCTCATCTCACCCTTGCACACCCCCATTCCAATAACTCTTTCCCAGAAAGCATTTGCGCTTGCGACGACAAAATATTATGTTCTTTCCCATCCACCGTACGGCAATCCCTTTTTCAGCCTCTCTGGTTTCAATCGGAACGCGTTCCCATGTCGAGCTACCTCTTTACCAACGCCTTGCTCGTCACTATGAATCCCACGCGCGACGTGTTGCGGGGAGATTTGCTCGTCGTTGATGATCGCATTTCTGCGATTCAAAAAAAAGATACAAGCGCGCGTGAAACCAACCCTTCTGCCTTCGCTCCGCAACCAACCCCGCAAGTCCTCGATGCTTCCAATTATATCCTGCTCCCCGGCTTCGTGCATACCCACCTTCATCTTTGTCAAACGCTTTTTCGCAATCACGCCGAAGATTTAACGCTGCTCGATTGGTTGAAGAAAAAAATCTGGCCGTTCGAAGCGGCGCATAATGAAAACTCGATGCGGCTCTCCGCGCGTTTAGGCATTGCCGAATTGCTCGCCGGCGGCAGCACCACGGTTTTGGATATGGGCAGCGTGCATCATTATCATGCGGTGTTCGAAGCAGCGGAGCAGATGGGCCTCCGTTTGGCGGGTGGGAAATGTATGATGGACCACGGCGACAATATCACAGCCGGCTTGCGCGAAAGCACGCACGATTCTCTTGCGCAAAGTTTTGAGCTGAAACGGCAGTGGCATGGCGCGGCGAACGGCCGCTTGCGCTATGCTTATGCGCCGCGCTTCTCGCTCTCTTGTTCGGAAAATTTGTTGCGCGCAGTCGCCGAACACGCGCGCGCCGAAGGCTGCATGATTCACACGCACGCCGCGGAAACTTTTGAAGAAGAACAATTGTTGCTGAAATCCCAACAGCAACGCAGTGTGGACTTCTTCAAAAGTTTGGGAATTGCGGGCGCGCATTGCTGTTTTGCGCACGGCGTGCAAGTCAATGAACAAGAGCGGCAAACTCTCGCACACGACGGCACCGCGATCGCGCATTGCCCCGGCTCAAATGCCAAACTGGCGAGCGGCATCGCGCCCGTGCTGGAGTTGCGGCGCGCCGGCGTGAAAGTCGGCTTGGGCGCGGATGGCGCGCCGTGCAACAACAACCTCGACATGTTTCATGAAATGCGGCTCGCGGGTTATTTGCAAAAGCTGCGGCACGGCGCGAGCGCGTTGCCCGCGCGCCAAATCGTGGAAATGGCAACCATCATCGGCGCCGTGTGTTTGGGTTGGGATAACGAAATCGGCAGTTTGGAAGCGGGCAAAAAAGCGGATTTGATTCTGCTCAAGCGCGGCGCGATACATGCCGCGCCCGGGAATGAAGCCGAACTTTATGGCCAGATCGTTTACGCCATGCAAGCGCGGGACGTGTATTTAACGATGGTCGAGGGCCGGGTGTGTTATCGCGCGGGGGAAGTGCTCGGAGTCGATCAGGAACAAATCGTCGCGCACGCCGAGGAGGCCTTGCGCCAACTTTTACCGCGAGTCGCCTCATGAAAGCGTTGAGCCTCAACATTGCCATCGGTTCGATTCGCCCGCCTAAAGTTGAGGCCGTGCGCACCGTGCTCAATCAAATCGCGCCGCTGTTGGAGATTCAACCGAACCACGTGAATTACATCGCGCGCGAAGTGCCGAGCGGCGTGCCGATGGTGCCGCTCTCGATTCATGAAATCCGGCGCGGCGCATTCAATCGCGCGCGCGAAGTGCGGCGACTTCTTGAAGAAGAATACGGCCCCGTGGATTATGCGATCGGCATGGAAGGCGGTTTATTCATTCTAAGCGAAGAAAACAGCGAGCGTGTGCATCTGCAAAGCTGGGTCTACGTCGAACGTCTCGGCGAAGGGCATTATGGCAGTTCGATGAGCATGCCGATTCCTTCGACCATGGCGCACGCGGTGATTGAACAGAAGCAGGATTTGAGCAAAGTCATCGATCACTACGCCGGCCGCCAAAACGTGCGCAATCACGACGGCGCTTTCGGTTTTCTGAGCCGAGGCTTTCTCGACCGGCAACAAGCTTTTGAGTTGGCCTTGTTGAGCGCGTTTGCCCCGTTTTATCATCCCCAAATTTACCAATCCGCATGAGCCTCTGGGCGTGGAAAGCGCCGCTGTATTCTTTTATTCGCGCCGCTCCCCTCTTTCATCAACTCTTGCGCGCCGAAAAAAATCGCCTCGCGCGTGTGCTGCAATTGGCGCCCCCGCCCAAGCTGCATCTCGATATTGGCAGCGGCACCGGCGATTCGTTGTCGCTCTTTCACGCGAGTCCGCGCCTCGTTTGTTTGGACGCCTCGCTGGCCATGTTGCGCCGGCTGGCGCATCAACCCAAGCTCTTGGCGCATGCGGAACATTTGCCTTTTGCCGCGTGCTCGTTTGATTTAGTCTCGGCCCTCGGCGTGTTGGAGTACGTCAAGGATGAAGCGCGCTTTTTTAATGAAGCCTTTCGCGTTTTGCGGCCGGAAGGATTTTTTCTTTTCACTTCCGCGCCGCGCGTGCCCGCGAATTATCTGCGCCTGCTGTGGGGCGAGCGGCTTTATCTGCGCAACGCGCAGCAGGTGCGCGCCTCCGTGTCGACGCAGTGCTGGCGCCTCATCGCGCATGAACGCACTTTTTTGCAAGAGCAATGGTTGTTGCAACGCCTCGCTTTGCAAGAGTGAGGTTGCAACGCAAGCGGCGCGGCGCTACAACGCGGCGAGACGTTTTATTGCAATCTCTCCTCGAGCGCTTGCGCGGCAACCGGCGAAGCTTCGTGACGACAGTACGGGCAGACTTGCCAATCCGTTTCCACGATGCGCTTGCAGTTGGGACACGGCGCTTGCAACGGCGCGCGGCAATACGGACAGATCGCGAAATCTTCCTGTCTCGGTTTGCGGCACTGCGGGCATTTCTTTTCGCCGTCCGCAATGAGCTTCGGCGCCGCGCTGCGCATGATCAAATACACCAAAAACCCCAACACCTGTCCGAAGAAAACGAAAAGCGCCCACAGCATGGCATTGCCGCCGCGTTTTTGGGCGTCTTGATAAACGTAGAAAGTCATCAAAATCCAAGCGGACCAGCAAACCAAGATAAAACCGGCGACGACCCAATCGGAGCCGTGAAGTTCTAGGGGCCAACTAAAAAATGCCGGCACGAGCGGCAACAGCAGCATCGTGATGAAAAGCGCCAGCATATTTCCGAGGTTTTGAGAAGAGCGGGAGGAAGCGTTCATCGGAACTGTTCTCCTTGTGGTCTTTTAGTATACCGTTCGTATTCGAAGCAGATGAAAACGCGCGAAGAGCAGCGGAGAAAAACACAGCGCAATTAAATTCTGCATGAGGAAGATGCCCGCGAGCGCCGGCCACGGACTTCCAAATGAAAGCTGCGACAGAGTCAAAGACAATCCCGTGACATAGAGAATCATGACCGTAGCGAGTGCGAACCCGTTTGCTTGCCCTCGCGTAGCGTTGCCGGGCGCGTGCGTGCGCACGCTGCGGCTAGCGCGAATGATTGCATAACTTTGACGCAAGACCTGATCGTGCAATGTTACCGGCAGCGGCGGCGGTGCAATGGGATTTTCGAATGCGAGCAACACGCGCGCAAATTTGCGGCAAGCTTCACAAGCCGCGAGATGCGTTTCCAATTCCGCGCCGCGGGGTGCTTCGAAAAGTTGCGCTTGTGCGGTTTCGCAGTTCATCGGTTTTAAGATTAATTTGGAATGGATTTCCTCGTCATGTCAATCCGCAAGAATCTTCCCTCGCACTTGGCGGAAGATCAAAACCAGCCTTGATCCCAGCGCCAGGGAAGTTTCATCCAGGATGACAATGGCGAGGTGGGTGGTCAAACCTCAAATGAGTACTCGCGCAACTCGCGCAATTCGTTTTGCAAAAAACGCACGGCATGATGCAAACGCGATTTCACCGTTCCTACGGGAATACCGAGCAGCGCGGCAATTTCCGCTAAACCAAAACCTTCCCATTCTTTCAACAAGAACACTTGCCGGTGCGCTTCCGACAATTCTGTCAACGCAGTTGCCAAACGCGCTTCCAATTCGAAGTGCTCGGCATTTTCTCGGGTCGTGAGAATGTGCGCGGGCGCGAAAGGTTCGGACGTCTTTGCAGTTGTTGGTGGGGCTAAAAAGAAAATCCGGCGCACGCGTTTGCGGCGCAGATGATCGCGCCGGCAATTCGCGGCCATTTGAAACAAAAGCGCGCGCGGATTTTGAACCGGCGTTTCCGTCATGAGCAGCTTCGTTAAACGCAGCCACACTTCTTGAAACAGATCGCGCGCTTCGGTTTCGTTGTGTTCGAGATAATAAAGAAAGCGCCAAAGCGACTCGTGATGCCGGTGATAGAACGAATTAAATGCCGCGGTATCGCCTTGTCGCACGCGCGCAATCAGCTCAAGGTCCGTCAAACTTCCGCCTTCAGGTTAATGGCATTGCACGGGGTATGACGCAGGAGGCAGGAAAAGGTTCATTCGCGCAAGAAAATGC
>CAYNDW010000144.1:0-11210 GCA_964395375.1 uncultured Cytophagia bacterium | reverse complement strand
CCTGCTCCGCCGCCGGTGCGAAACGTTGATGCCGTCATTGCGCGCATGCAGGCAACCGGCAAATACAACAAAAGGTTTCTAGCCTCATTACGCAAAGGCATGCAGCGTTCGCAAGCTTTTCAGCAATCTTCGGCAAAGGCGAAGGCATGAAAATTCTGCCTCTGCGTGCAGATTTGGAGCGCTATTTGGATCGCCACTAACTGCGTAAGAAATGGCATAAGCAGTTACGCTTATTCGAACAAAACTGGCGGCATCCCAGCCTGCACACCGAACTGCTCGAACCGAAAGATTTGCAAATCTACTCCTTCCGGCTCGATAGAAAATATCGCGCAATCTTCGTTTTCGTCGATGAGGGCACAGTCGAAATCATCGATCTCACCAGCCACTATCAATAGTCAAAAACCGCGCTGCTTCAATTTTCTTTTCTGCTAAATAATAGGCCCAGTCACGTGCCATAGCCGCCTTCTTCTAGTTTATGTGAAGCTCGTTTTGCTCTGCGCCGTTCTTTCGCTTGCGCGCCGGCAATATATTCGCTGCGGATTGGTTTGCAACTCTCCTCAGACTGTCATTCTGTAAGAAACTTCCCTCGCACTGGGACTAAATTCAAGTACGAGGGAGGTTCCTTCCAGGATGACAATTCAAAAAAACATTACAAACTGCCGCCGGCATATACACTCGCTCTCCCGGCATGTCATTCCGCGGGAATCTTTTTACTCGCTGGAGATGCTGTCGAGTGCTTAAAAAGATTCCTCCTGAATCACATCGTTAGAGGGGAGAAGCGTAACCTATTTTGTGCTCCGATTAGTAAACTTGGCGCATCTGTTAAAACCGGCTCTGTCTCAAGCACGAGGGAAGGTTCTTGCAGAATGACAAGCAAGAAGTGAGTGAGAGGCAACCTATCTTGCGCTCCGGCTCGCAACCTTTACGCCGAAGAAATAAAGATAGCCGCCCTCCAACTCGCTCGCCATATCAGGAATCAAAAGCCGCAAGTTTTTCTTGTAGACCTCACCCCGCCACAGTTTCATCAACAGCGCACGCGCTTCTTCATTCACGTGTACTTTATCGTTTTCATCAATCAGCAACATGGCAATGTCGTTGTTTTTTTCGGTAATGGCGATCAAAAACTTGTCGCCATCCTCATGCTTCGATTGGAGGTATTCCTCAATACGATCTTCCAACTCAAAATCAAAGAGCGCTTGCGAGAATTCACCGCCTTCTAGCAACACCTTCGTTAGATTCTTTTCGATGATCTTTTTGCGCATAATTGGTTTTCCGATGAAACTAATCCACGTCTTCGAGAAGCTTCGCCACTTGCTCCGGTGAGGGCAGCAGGCCTTGCAGCTCTTTGGGCAGCTTTGATACGATGCGATAAGTGGACACGCCGATGGGCTTGTTGCTTTCCTTCAAAGCATACTCGACGATCGTCTTGTCTTTCGATTTGCAGAGGATGATCCCGATGGAGGGACTTTCATCTTTCATGCGAACCAAGTCATCCAACGCCGCCAAGTAGAACTGCATTTTCCCAACGTACTCCGGCATGAATTCGCCAATTTTTGTGTCGATGGCCACAAGGCATTTCAAGCGACGATGATAGAGCAGAAAGTCGATGAAGTATTCGCGTTCGCCGATTTCCAAACGATGATTGCTGCCCGCAAAAGTATACACGCCGCCCATTTCACGCAAGAATTGCTCGACTTTCGCGAGCACGGCTTGCTGCAATTGGCGCTCGCTATATTCATCACCCAATTCGAGAAAGTCGAAAGTATACTCATCTTTGACCGCGAGCTTGGCTCGTTGGCGAATCTCTTTCGGGAGGGTTTGATCGAAATTTGTTTGATTGAGCAGAGTCTTCTCGTAGGTTTGATTTTCGATCTGATGAATGAGCACATTCTTCGACCAGCCGAATTTCCTGGTCATGCGGATATAGAATTCGCGTTCGAGATCATTCTTGGATTTCATGAGAACGATGACATTATGAGTCCAGCCAATTTCTCTCACCAATGGTGAGAGTTTTTCATTGTGGACATAAGCTTCATAAAACTGCTTCATTCTCCAGAGATTCTGCGCTGAAAAACCGCTGATGCCAGAAAACTCCGCTTGGAGGTCCTTTGCCAGTCGCTCCACCACCGATTTGCCCCAGGTCTTGCCTTTTTGCCGTTCCACAATCATCCGCCCGATATCCCAATAGAGCGAAATCAACTCTTTGTTGACAGCCTTGAGCGCCTCGTATTGTGCGGCGCGAATACGTTGTTTGATTTCGCCGAGCAGCTCGGCGTAGTCTTTTTGAATGAGTTTGTTCATAGTGCCCATCCCTCTTTTCCCATAGAGTTTTGATGTTTGAACACACAGCGAGAAATAGTTGTAATCGCTTGCTCATGCATCCTCTTCGCCACCGGCCAAGCCTTTCGCGTCTTTATCCTCCAATTTCAATTTGGCCGGCGCGCTTTTGAGGCGTTTCTCAACTTGTTTGATATGCTCCGCAGGCGGAAGATTTTCCGGCATGGTTCCGCCGATGCGCTGAATTGCGGTGCGGACTTCTTTGCCGACTTGCTCATGGGTTTGAATGGCGTCTTCTTGGTTCTTCACACGCTCGCGAGCCAGCTTGTCCCGCGTTTGGGTCATGCGAAATTGATTGGCAGCCAGTTCGGTCGTGCCCATGCGATCCATCAAGTTCTCTTTCGCCGGAATGCGCTTGCGCGTTTTGATGGCATCATTGCCTAATCCGCCATAAAGACCTTTATAGCCCGCGTCATGAAACACGCCGAACATTTTGTTTTGCACACCGGCCTCGCGCGCCGCGCCGGAGAGCGCTTTAAATTCCTCCGAAGTTTGTTTGCGCAATTCGAGTCGCTCTAAATCTGCGGCTTGGGCGTCGGACAATTCCTGCCGCCGCGTTTGCACGGCAAAATACTTTTGAGCATTAGCGATTTCCGGCTTGCGCGGATCGCCGTTCTGTGCAATGAGATAACAGGCGAAACGAGAGAGATGATAATCAGCCGCGATTTGAACTGCGCCTTTACCGCCAGTGATCGGTTTGCCGGCGCCGGCAAAGTGATGGCTGGGTTCATTGCCGGATTTCTCGCACGAGATCATCGCGCGCTTGATCGCATCTTCAAAGCGTCGCCATTGGCTGTAGCCGAGCATGGGTTGAAGTTCGCGGGCGTTCCAATATTCCGCACCGTGCGCACTGAGGTGTTTCAAATCCTCGAATGATCTTTCGCCCAAGGCGGGCAGCTTGGTTTTGCTCATATCGAGCCCTTTTGGGTTAGTGGCCTTTTCGATTATGGGAGAGGATAATACTCAGAAATAACGCGCACAACAGCGAAGTTTTTCAAACTAAGAGCTGAACACCTTCTGATAAATCACCCGATCATCCCCTTTCGCATAAAAATCCGGAATGCGGGCGACTTCGCGATAATGATGTTTGAGATAAAAATGGTGGGTGGGATCGTACTTGGGTTGCGAGGAAGTTTCGGTCATGAGCATGCGGCCGTTCTCGGCGAGTTTGCCAAGCAATGCTTTGACTTGGTCGCTGAACTGGGTTGCTGCCGCCAACACACCGCCGAGCGCGGCAATAGCGCCGGCAATGGCCGTGATCTTTTCAACGAAAGTGCGTTCGGGCTTGCTCATGGACTATAAGATTGCCCTGTTCTAAGGATGAAATAAGGGAGAAAGCAATAAGCTCGAAATGGCGAGGCAGGATTATTGGCAATTATCTTCGCGCGGGATGGGTTGCGCTGCTTGTCAGAAAGTTTAAGGCGATCTCAAAATATCATGTGGTCCTACGCGCCTCAATGTGTAGTGCTCGCCATCAATCTTGAATGTAAAACGATAACCCTGCGTCACGCGCGCTTCGAAGATTCCTTGCTCACCCCATTTGCCCTCCATCTTTTTTACTTGCAGGCTGGGATGACGAGGGTTCTGCACAAACAATTCGAGTTGTTTGTCCACTCGTCGCCGTAGGTCTTGCGTGAGGTTGCGATAATCACGTTTGAAAGCCTTGGTCCGGAAAATCCACATATCATCATCTCTTCAAGTCCCGCAGCAACTCTGCCGCCGTCGTAAACGGCCCAGAAACGCGGCCGGTTTTCATGTCCTCTTCGGCTTCTTGTTCCATAAGATCCCACAGGAAAGCATTGATTTGCTTCCGTAACTTGGCATTCTTCTTGGCGTGTAGTGGAATGATGACGAGACAACCGCTGAAATCTCGAACCTCAAGTGAAGCGGCGGAACGCAAACGATACTTCGTCGCGATTCGTTCGGGGATTTTTACGGATACGCTTGCGCGAGCTTTTGTTTTGGGCATAGTCATTCTCCAGCTTTTGATGATATCTTCCTCCACCACGCTCAAAGTACCTTTCTCCTTCTAAAAAGGCAAGTAGACTTTGGCAGAGCAGGCGAAGTCGGACTTTCGCACCAACTATTCTTGTGATCATTAAGGCCTCTATGCGAAAGTCCGACTTCACTTCGCCGGTTTAGAGACAAACACCTTCTGATAAATCACGCGATCATCCCCTTCCGAATAAAAATCCGGGATGCGGGCGACTTCGCGATAATGATGTTTGAGATAAAAATGATGGGTGGGGGCGTATTGGGGTTGCGAGGAAGTTTCAATCATGAGCATGCGGCCGTTTTCAGCGCGCAGTTGCGCTTCGACGTAAAGCAGCAACTCGTCGCCGAGACCGCGACGTTGTTGGTTGGGATCGACCGCGATCCAATAGAGATCATACGTGCGATCGGTCATTGGGGTGGGGCCGAAACAAACGTAGCCGTTGACGCAGTCCTCCGCGTCAACGGCACAGGCAAAGCGATAATCCTTTTGCTCGGGTTGATTGAAGTAGATGTCGATCAACTCGAGTGCGACGCCGATCTCAATCGGCGTGAACCGGTTCGTCGCTTCCAATAGTGATGCGATGCGCGACCGATCTTCGCGCCGCAGGCCGCGGATAGCCATTTGCTTCTCCTCGTTGCAAGGCTCCGGCGATGATCTCGCCGACAAGCTGCGGATAGGTTCTGCCCGAAGCGAGCGCCGAGCGCGTCAATCCTGCGTCCGGTGAAAGGTCGGGATTGGCATTCACTTCGACGATGTAGGGTTGCAGGTTCGCGTCGAGGCGCATGTCCACGCGCGCATAATCGCGGCAGCCGAGCAAGCGAAACGCGGCGAGCGCGATCTTTTGCACACGGCCAGTCGTTTCTTCATCGAGCGGCGCGGGACACGAGGCGCCGGAGAGACGATACTCCGGACTCGTCTCGACCCACTTCACATTATAAGAACAAATGCGCGGCTGGCCTTCGGGAAAATTTTCAAACGTGATTTCCGAAATGGGCAGCGCTTGCGGAATTTGATCGCCGAGAATCGCGACATTCAACTCGCGGCCGTCGATGTACTCTTCCACAATCGCGGGCTGATGATAATTTTGAATGACCCACGCGACGCGGCGGCGCAGCTCTGCGAGATTGTGCACGACGGAATCGGCATCGATGCCGAGGCTCGCATCTTCTTGCGCCGGCTTCACGATGACGGGATAGCGCAAACGCGAGCGGCCGGGCACTTCACTGCACAACATGCCGCGCGGCACGGGCAGATTCGCTTGATCGAGCAACATCTTCGTGGTCCACTTATCGCCGGAGAGCACGAGCGCGGACATGGGCGCACCGGTATATTCGAAGCGCAGCAATTCATACAACGAAGGCACGTGCAAATGATAACGGCTCTCGCCGAGCCAGCCTTCGACGAGATTGAAGACGGCGTCGGGCCGGAAACGAGTGAGGCGCTCCATAAAAGTTTGCACGGATTTTTGCAAAGGCACCACGGTCACGTCATGGCCGAGTTCGAGCAAGCTGTCCTGCACGGCATTCACTTGCGTGAGCACGTCGGCTTCGGAGATGAAATCAATCGCGCGGCCGCGCTGTTGGCGCTCCGGCGCGTTGTAAGCAATCAAAATCCTTTTTGCGTTCATTGGCGCAGTCCTTGTCGTTGGCAAGCCGCGTCAATGATGCCGAGAATCACCTCGTCGAAAGTCATGCCCGCGGCATAGGCGGCTTTCGGAAAGCAGGAGTGGATGGTCGGGTCTTTAATGAGACCGGGCAACGGATTGAGTTCGAGAATCGTCGGCTCGCCTTCCGCGTTGAGGCGCACGTCGATGCGGCAGAGATCGCGGCACCCGAGATGGTTGAACGCCTTCTTGCAAATCGTTTCGATCTTCATTTGCAATTCACGATCAAGCTGCGCCGGGCACTGATAAATTTCGAGCGGCGTTTCCGGGCTATCCCACAGCCATTTCGGCTCCCACGAATACAGCGGCAGCGCGCCTTTGGGCAACACGGCGAAATTCAACTCGATGATGGGCAGCACGCGCAAATTTGCGCCGTTGCCGAGCATGGCGACCGTGAACTCGCGGCCGGGCATGTATTCTTCCACGAGCGCGGGCTGCTGATATGTGCTCCACACTTTCTCCACTGTCTTTTTCATCTCCGCGGCATTATGCACGAGCGCATCATTCCAAATGCCTTTGCTGGAGCCTTCGGAGAGCGGCTTCACGAACATAGGATAATCGAAGTGGCGCAATTGCCCGTTGAGCGGCCACGCATGGAGCACCGCGAACTTCGCGGTGGGCACGCGGCGAAACGCGAGAATCTCTTTTGCGCGCGATTTATCCAAACACATGCCAAGCGTAATCGGGTCCGAACCCGTGTAGGGAATGTTGAGCATTTCCAGCATGGCGGGAATCAAAGACTCGCGCGCGACGCCGTGAAAGCCTTCGGCGATGTTGAAGACCAGATCCGGGCGCGCGTGGCGCAGCTTTTCAAACGCCGCGAGATTCGCTTCGATGGGAATGACCTCGTGCTGCTTGCCGATGGTGTCGGTCAAGTCCGCGATGGTTTGTTCGTCGTCCCATTCCGCGAAATTATCCGTGCCGTCGATCCCGTGCGCATGCTGGGGATATAGGTGGGGATCATCATCCTCCGGCGTTCGGGTTGCGCGCCGCACGTTGTAGGTGAATCCGACTCGCATGATACTGTGACTCCTGTTTATGGTTTTGAACATGAAGAGCATTTGAAATTTTAAATTGAAAATTTGAAATTTAAAATTTGCAATGCTCTTGGACTAAAAGCTTTTGGTGTGGATAAACAAAACGGCAGGCAACCGCGTGCAAGCGAATAAGGTTTTGCGCGAAAGCTGCCGAAGAATACCGTTTGAACCCGTTGTCACGAACGAAACGTCGCCGCAAGGGCGACCGTGAATCTTATCACACGGCAGTCACCACGCAAATTTTTGTAGAGTGATTTTGATAATGGGAAGTGCAAAGCTGATGCAGCAAAGCGAAAGGCGGGAGAAATTGTGTCTCCTCGAAGCAAAGTTGACGTTGCGAGGAGAAGGCGCTACTCGGAGGCTCACCGGAATCCGAAGAGGCCGTCGTTGGTTTGATTCGCATATAAAACTTGTTGCTCCTATGAAAGTTGCTCTAAAAAATTGCGCGCAATAAAAGCAAATCCATGTGAAAAAGCAAGCGTTAATTCGATTTTGATCTTCAACCCGCAAGCATTTTCGAAAAAAAATCGCGGAGCAAACGAAAAATCGCGCTGTGCGCTGCGCGCAAAATAGCTGTTGCCTCAAAATCGATAAATGCGCAATATGCTTCGTGCTCATTCCAGCGGGAAGGAGCACGAAGCTCTTTTGAACCCGGCTTACGAAAGCAGCCCCAATCATGCAAAAGCCACAAAACCTTGACGCCGAAGTTTATCGCCGCTTGCATCTCGCGCGTGAGTATATGGATGACTGTTATCAACTGCCCTTGCAACTCGAACAAATCGCGCAGCAAGCTTTTTTCTCGCCCTATCATTTCTTGCGCCTCTTTCACAGCGCGTTTCAACGCACGCCGCATCAATACCTCATTGCGCGCCGGATTGAAAAAGCCAAGCAGCTTTTAAAGGCGAGCGATCTCAGCGTCACCGAAGTTTGCTTCGAAGTCGGCTTTCAAAGCCTGGGTTCGTTCAGTAGCTTGTTCCACAAGCTCGTCGGGCAATCGCCCTCGCATTATCGCGCCGAGCATACGTGGCGTATTTCCTTTCCGGCACTTTTTCCCGCGGCTCCCATTCCCATTTGTTTCCTCTCGATGTTCGGCCCTCGCCCACCGCGGTCGCACAAAACGCAATTTTAGAGAAGCGAAGATTCGTAAAAGTGCTTATCATGGCGCGTCAAAAAAATAATCATTCCACCATAACCGGAGAAGCAGCATGATCGCAAAACTTTCTCACGCGACGATTTACGTGCTCAACCAAGAAGAAGCCAAGAAATTTTACACCGAAAAACTCGGCTTCGAGGTGCGCACCGACGTTACGCTCGAAGGCTTTCGCTGGCTCACAGTCTCGCCCACCACGCAGCCTGATTTGGAAATCGTGTTGATGGAAGCCAAAGCCGGCCCGATGATCGAGGAGGCCACGGCGCAACAACTGCGCGAGTTCATTCACAAAGGCTTGATGGGCGCGGGCGTGTTTAACACTGCAGATTGCCGCGCAACGTATGATGAACTGAAGCGCAAAGGTGTGGAGTTCGTTTCGCCGCCGCAAGAGCGGCCTTATGGCGTCGAAGCGATTTTCAAAGACAATTCCGGCAATTGGTTTAGTTTGACGCAGCATTAAGCTGTCCCGTCGAAGTTTTAAAGCCTTATTTCACCAGAGGAGGAGTTATGATTAAAAAACTGATTCTCAGCGCGGTACTCGGCGGGCTTGCGGCTTTTGTGTGGGGCGCGATTTCGCACATGGCGCTCGGCTTTGGCGAAAGCAGCATCATGGGCTTGCAAGAACAAGACAGCGCGGCGCAAACGCTCATGAACAGCGCGCCGCAATCCGGCGTGTATATGTATCCGCGCACCGGCTCGGAAGAAGAAGACATGAAAAAAATGGCGAGCGGCCCGATCGTGTTCATGGCCGTGCGCCGCGAAGGCATGCCTTCCATCGCCACGCCGATGATCGCGCAAATTCTTATTGAGATGTTGGGCGCGCTCGTGTTCGCGTGGCTGCTCACGCGCACGACCGGTTTGAGCTATCTCGCCAGCGCGGGCTTCGTCGCCCTCGTCGCAGTGGGAGGGACGATTGTGAGCGCATTGCCCATGTGGAATTGGTATGGCTTGTCGGCAAGTTTTGTGGGATGGGAATTGTTGGACTCTTTAATCGGAGGATTTCTTTCGGGGCTGGTTATTGCGAAGATCGTGCAGCCCAAAGCCGCGTGAAGCAAAGTCTCAGTCAAACCCGCAAAGAAGATTTGCGGGTTTGATAGCTCTTCTCAAGCCGGGCAAACCTCTTTCACCGCCACCCCAAATCCCTTCAACACTTTCGACTTCGCGGTTTTGTCGACGCCATATTTGCCCACCAATTGAAACGCGCCCTGTTTCAAAACAAAAATCTCGATGATGCGGGCTTTTGGATCCACAATCCAATACTCGCGCACCCCGGCTTTGGCATAGAGCGCGAATTTTTTGTGGCGGTCGATCATCCAGTTCCACGGCGAGAGCACTTCCACCATCAAGTCGGGCACGCCCTCGATGCGCTCTTCTTTCACGATGCGCGCGTTGGCTTTGGCCACGAAAACAATATCGGGCTGCACCGGACTGGCGAGGCCGGGAAGCATCACATCGATCGGGGCATCCAAAATTTCTCCGACATTATGTTCTTGCGCAAAGTCATACATGGCATAAACCAACCTGAGTTTGCAGCGTTGATGACGAGTTAGTGGCGCAGGCGACATGAGCAATTCTCCCTCGATGATTTCATAAATCCAACCGTCTTCCGGCAGGCGGCAATAATCTTCATAAGTCCACTGGCCTTGCGGCGGCCAGTGGTAACCTTGTGGGATGGCTATGGCTGGGCCGGCGTTTGGTTGAGCATAAAAGTTCAAGCCCATGGCGAGACTCCTTGATTTCATCTCAAAGCGTTTTGTTCAATGAAAAACTGTAACCATTTAGGGGAGTAATGTCAAGCCGAAATTTAAAAGTATGAGGAAGTGAAAGGCAAAACGATTTGGGACAAAACTATTTCGCCGCTCCTTCTATTAGCAACGAAAAATCCATGGCCGGCGCGGAGTGCGTGAGACCGCCGATGGAGATATAATCCACGCCCGTCGCGGCAATGGCAGCCACGCGTTCCAAATTGACATTGCCCGAGGCTTCGAGCGGAACGCGGCGCGCAACGCGCTGCACGGCGCGCCGCATTTCTGCAAGCGACATATTATCCAACATGATTTGATCGACGCCCTCTTCCAAACACTGCTCAACTTCCGCTAAATTTTTAGCTTCAACCTCCACGCGCCAAAGCTCACCTTTTGCCTGCGCGAACGCGCGGCAACTCCGCACTGCGGCGGTGATTCCTCCCGCGGCGGCGATATGATTTTCTTTAATCAAAAACATGTCGTGCAAACCCATGCGGTGATTCTGCCCGCCGCCGCAACGCACGGCGTATTTTTCCAGCGCGCGCCAGCCCGGGGTGGTTTTGCGCGTGTCAAGAATCACGGCCTTTGTGCCCGCCACCGCCTCAACGAATTTCCGCGTGAGCGTGGCAATACCCGAGAGCCGTTGCAAGAAATTGAGCGCCGTACGTTCATGCGTGAGAATGGCCTGCGCTGCGCCTTTTAAATGAACCACAACCGCGCGTGGGTTGACACGTTCTCCTTCGCCGACTTCGAGTTCACAGCGCACGTCGGCATTCGCGCGATTAAAAATCTGCGCGACGAGCGGAAGCCCGGCAACGACGCCTTCGGCTTTGGCGATGATGCAGGCAGAAACCATTTTATTGTCAGGCGTCTGCGGCAACGCGCGTGTGGTGATATCGCCGTGCTCGCGCAGGTCTTCGGCTAGTGCCAGCTCGATCAATGTTTGCGCAGCTTGTATGCAGGTTTGATCGAATGCCGGCAAGTGGCTTCGTGTGGGCATTAGGGCGCTCGCGGTTTGCGGTTGCATCGTTCGGAACTGGTTTGGCTTCAACGACTGCAAGATAACTTCGAGGACAGAAGAAAGCCAGAGCATAAGTTATTGGTTCATGAAAGTCAGAAAAAAATTCTAACCTTCTTGAACAGGAGAGAACAGAGAAAACAGAGAAAAGATTCTCCGTTTTCTCTGTTCTCTCTTGTGGTTCTTTATCGAACTCAAGCCGCCCGAAGGGCATAGGTGTCAAGCTAAGGCGGAGTGCCCGAACAATTCCCCCCTTGAGGGGGG
>CAYNDW010000143.1:0-11216 GCA_964395375.1 uncultured Cytophagia bacterium | reverse complement strand
TCATACCCGAAAGATAACCCCGTTTACCTGAACATACATGTGAAAAACGCTGTAATCTATCCGTTGGGGAAGTTTTTATTTTTACAACACCGCCGCAATCTCATGCAGCCCGGAATAGACCACCGCGTTCTCCGGAATCGTGAGATTGCCGCACGCTGCGCCCACAGTTTTGTCTGCCGTCTTGAGCGCGAGCTGCTCCGCATAATCGACGCCTTCGACGTTTTGGATCACTTGATAAACTTCCGAGGCGATCACGTCATAGCCGAAAGGCCAGCCGCGGCCTTGGGGTCCGCCGGTTATCGGATGAAGAAATTTCTTGAGCGCGGCGCGCACCTCCTCGACGACGCGCTCCGCTTTCGCGCGCGGCTTGATCTTCACGGACGCCGCCACGGTGACTTTCACATATGCTGGCGCAATCGCGAAAACGTTCACGGTCAAAAGACGAAAGCGCCGCAGATAATTTTGCACCGTGCGCAGCAGGCTCACCGCCGGCAAAGGATTTTCGAGATCGCTCTCCGGCAACACATAGGGAATCACCGCGACGCTTACCGCGCCCGGAATTTTGGCGCAGGGATATTGCGGATGATGGCCCGGCAACGCCTTCGCGCGCGCGAGCCAAACGCCCGGCGTGGCGAGCGCGAGCTTTTCATAATCCGCGGAAGTAACGGCGCGCGTGGTCTCGCGCAGGTCTTGCTTCGCGCGCAGCTTGGCCTCTTCCAGCGACTCCGCCGCCGCGCCGCCGGAGCCCGATTGCAGGTTTTCCACTTTCACAAAACTCGGCGCGCCCAAAAAAATGCGATTCACCGCGCTGCGGCGCACGTTGCCGATTTCGCCGCCGCCGCTGCGATAGCGCCGCGCTTTGATGTTGTTCTCGCCCATGGGCGGAATGCGGCCGTGAATGCCGTCGCCAAAAGTGATTTCTCCCTCCGCGGCATTCAAAAGGTAGTGGCCATCATCCGGGCCGGAGTTGTCGAAGTCATCCACGCGTTGCCATTCCTGCCAGGAATCTTCGGCTAAACCTTCTTTGATGACAATAGCCTCTGTTCCCACTAGCACGGGTGTATTTACGAATTTGAAAATTTGCCCAGGCAAGGCATTGCTCGAGCCGAGAAGCTCCTCATGCCAAGTTCGGCCGTGCGTTGCGCTAATCGTGTGCAGCAGAATCGCGTCGAGGCGCGGCGGAACATGATACTCCGCGGAGAGCACTCGGCAACGCACCCAATAAAGCTCCGCCGTGAGATTAAACAACTTTTTTTTCACCGCCTCTGCGGGCCCGGTGAATGCAATGCTGCCGCTGCGCGTGAAGGCCATAATGGTATCGCGGCTCAGAGGCAAGCGTTTCCAATCCCGCCCGCTTTGGCCGCTATAATACTCCCACTCCAATTTAGCCGGCGGGATAATCTCATAGTCTTGACTCGAAGCTTCCGGCTTGACGGGCAAATCCTGTTCAAAAAGATTGATCGCGATTTTGATTTCATCCGCAGGCAACGCACCCTCATAAGCCAAGCCGAGATACAGCGCGTCGCCCGGCTGTGGATTCTCGCCGAACGCGAAATAGAACAAGCCGTCTTGTAGATTCGCATCAAGATTTGAAACCACTCCGCCCGACTCTTGCGTGAAGATCGCCGACAATGCCAATGGAGAAATCTGCAAAGCTTCGTCGGTTTCGAAGATAATATCATCGCCGGTTTCGGGATCGCGCGCGGCAAGCCGAGCGCCTTTTTCCAAAGTCGCGAGCTGCGGGCTTGTGAACGTCACGGCCACGCGGCCGGGCTTTGCCGGTTGCGGCTGAATGCCGAGCAGGCGGAGAAACTTGAGATAATGTTGATCGCGCACGCGATCGAGACTGTAAATCTGCATCTCCGCGAGCCACGCGAACAACTCCAAAAACGTGAGGCCCGGATCGCTGAGATTATAATCCGTCCAGTCGCGGCTAAAGCGCGGAATGAGCGAGCGCGCTTCTTCCGCGAGCTGCGCAAACGTCTTGTCGTCAAGCTTGGGAATAGGCAGAGACATTTTCCTCTTCCAGTATCACGCGAATGTCATGCGCGCCCGAACACACCAGCGCGTGCGCGGGAATCGCGATCTTCTCCCGGCTGAAGCGGCCTTCGGCGGAAAGCGCCAAGCCTTTCACGAAGGCCACCTCGCGAATGCTTTCGAGCAGCGAGTAGACCTGCGAAATCATAATCGTGCTCCCGAAAGCCCAG
Source organism: uncultured Cytophagia bacterium (assembly GCA_964395375.1). GTDB lineage: Bacteria > Zhuqueibacterota > Zhuqueibacteria > Zhuqueibacterales > Zhuqueibacteraceae > JABWAN01. The sequence continues at coordinate 9,009 of CAYNDW010000143.1, read as the reverse complement.
CCGCGTTTTTCCGGGCCGCCGGTCAATGGGTGAAAAAATTTATCCAACTCTTCAAGAATTTTTTTCTCCGCGCTCGCGGCTTCATCGAGCGAGACCGGCGTCACTTCCCCCACCACGCGCACTTCGACATACGTGGGCCGAGTCACGTGCAGATGTCGCGGCGCGATGACGCTGTTCACGGCGCGCGCGCCAAGATAGCGCGAGACGCGCGTGAGCAATTGCGGCGAGGGCATGGGCTTGCTCTCCTTGCCCTCCGGCACGATGATGACGGTGATCCAACCCAGTTCCGGCAGGCCGAGATTGTTGACGTTGGGCAGGCATCGCGCGCGCGCCACGCTTTGCGAAGCGGCGCGGGCGAGCCATTCGTAATCTTCCGCGCTCACGGCGCGCTCGCGATGTTTGAACGTTTGCGGGCCGCGCTCCAACACGCCCTCCGCGGTTTCCGTGTCCGAGCCGCCGCCCGCAGGCAAAGGGTTCTTGACGCCGTTGACCGTGGGGATCGCAGTTTTGAGCGCCACGATTTCGCCGGCTTCGACCGTGTTGCCCGACTTGCCGCCGCCATAGGCATAGTCCGCGGAAATATTATTCTCGCCCGCGGGCGGAATCATCCCGCGCACGCCGTCGCCGAAACGCACTTTGCCGGCCGCGTGCTCGATTTTATAATGCCGATCCGTGGGGCCGGAGTTGAAAAAGTTTGGCACTTCATGCCAGCGAATTTTATAGCCCGTGATTTTATCGGACGTGTCGCGCACTTCTTGTATCGCCTCTGCGCCTTCGTCTTTGATGATTGCGGCCTTCTCTTGCGCCGAGGGCGCATTAGGCTCTTGCACAAAAATTTCCTGTGAGATGATCGGAGAATGCAGCAGCGAAAACTCTTGCTGCGCCGCGCCCGTGCTCGCGCCGAGCGTTTCGCCTTCGACACGAGCCGCTTGAAACGCCCAGGTCGTGTTCGGATAAATTCCTTTGAGCTCCAACGCGGATTCGTATTGGCCTTCGATCAAGCTGCCGCGCAGCCAGAACAACTCCTGCCCGAAGATTTTCTTGCGCGCAAAATCTTTGGACCCGAGAATTTCCAGCTCATCGGTGCGCGTCAGCGCTTCGGTGTTATCCACGCCCGTCAGCTTTTTCCAAAACAGCGTCGCCCCGTCCCAATATGACCATGCGATTTTGGGTCGCGTCGCTTCCTGCACTTGTTGCTCGGTCACGGAAAAAAAGAGGCGCAGCGGACCGCTGGTCAAGGCCCTATCGAAACCCAAGTACAAACTCTCGTGTCGATAATCCAAAGCTTGAAACGGCGTGAAGGGCATGCCGCGGGTTTTGCTCGCCACGCTGAAATCTTCGTACGTCAAGCTATTGAAGGCCAGGCAATGATCGAGGTTTTGAAATTCGGGCTCGTACTTCAGGCTGAGCCACGTGATTTGCGGCGGGTTGATGTGGTTCACAGGTTTCAACACGGGAGGCGTTTTGGTGCCGTCGTATTCAAACTCAATCTTGCCATAGTCGCCATCAACCAAACGCGCGCGAATCCAAAAGTTTTCTTGCCCCAACACTTCCGTCGGCGCCAGGTCCGAGGGGCAATCGAATTTGATGAGAGCTTCTTCGCGATTTATTTTCCCCTTGAAGTGGTTGACGTTGTTGGTATTCGTGCGGAGCAGTTGCCAGCCCGAGCCGTTCCAATATTCCCACGAAAGCTTGGGCTCGATTTTTTCATATTCATTGCTTTCATCAACAATTTCATCAATAATCGCATTGGCGGGGCTGATTAAGCCTTGTCCCTGCTCATTCGTTAGCTTTTTTGACGTGATATAGCTATTGACCTCTTGAATGAACGCTTTAACCTGGTTGATTGCATTGGCGGTATCGAGCTCGTTCAAGCTCGTTATCGCACTGTCAAGTCTATCGGTTAAGGTCTTGCCCTCCTCGCTTGATAGCACGCTGTCAGAGACGAGCTTCTTCACTTGACCGATGAGACTTTGTATTGCATCTACAGTTTCCGTGAATAAATTCTTGGGCCGAAACTCAAAGTACAACTTTACACTTGCGCCCTTCTTGGAGAAAGCCTCCTGGCTGGCGATATAAAAAGTGCTGAACAGCCTCGGGTCGATGCCGAAGGGAAAGATGCCCTCAAGTTCTTGCAACAGAATTTTATCGTCTCGCAGGTAAGAGCGCTCGAATAAATTCTTGGGAGGCTTGAGAGCTAATTCCATTTCAAAATATGGATTGCCGGTTTCATCGATCGGCTTCAGCTTGCCTTTCGAGTCGAAATCCGGAACTGATTTGCCCGAGCCATCATCTTTGGTGGCGCCGGCGATTTTATTGATCAAAACGCCTTCTTCCGTTCCAGCGTCGCTTAACAAAGAGACTCTTTTGCCTTCCGCGAAACCATCGATTGACTTCACACGCACCGTGCGAGTATTTCCGGGATCAAACGCGCTGCTCCGCAGAGCGGTGAGCAAAGTAATTTCATAATTGCTTCGTATGGAATAATCTTTTGTGATGTCGCCTTCCCAGGATACCCAGCCGCTTGGCTTATTTAAGTCTTGTTCAATCTTTGTTATGCGACGAATCTCTCGTTCATCTTTGTCGTTGCCGGTCCAAAAGGATATAAAATCGCCTTTCCGCAACTCAGTTACATCAGTCAATTCAGCCCTCTTAGCCTGATCCTGATCCTGCTTGGGTGCTGGCGCCCCATCTTTAGTAAACCTTAGCGACTTGGTCTTAATCGTCAGCATCGCGGTTTCCGGCAAAACTTTGGAAAGATTCAACGGCACATCCGAAGAAAAGATCAAGTCCGGAAAAATTTCGTTTGACGGAAAAGCGCGCGTTTGCAGCGTATCAAATTTCGGCAGCGAACTCGCCGCGGCAAACGGCAGCGCTTCGATCATCCGGCCGCGAATCCAGCGGCTCTTCATGCCGGCAATGACTTCCAACTCCGCGTTTTCGCCTTCGCACTGCTTGGTCAGCGTGAGCGTGCCGCTCTTTTGCAGGGTCTTGCCTTCCTCGCTGCGGGTTTTGTCCTCGCTCACGTCCAACTCGAGCCAGCTCTTGCCGTCCCAATGCTCCCACAAAACATTTGTGCTTTCAATCCCGACATTGCGGCTGCTTTCATCCAGGTTGATATTGAGCTCGATATTCACCATGGATTTGAAATTGAACAACTCGGTCTGCGACAAATACAAAATGTGCTCTTGCGCGTTCGTGCCGGTGAAGGGCTTGAAAGGTTTGGCTTCGTCAAAGACCGTGGCGTGCTCGAAAATTTTGTCCTCGCCGGGAACGATGCTGAGAACGCGCTGCAGCTTGGCGGGCGTCACGAGCACGTTCTTCTCGGTTTCAAACGTGAGCTCTTCGCGCACGGCGTCTTTGGCCGCGGCCGAGACTTGCGTGCCGAGCGGAATCAACACATTTTGCAGCGCGCCTTCGGCCAACTGAAATGTCACCGGCACGCGCGCCGACCTTGCCGGCAACAGCGTCATATCCAACATGTCGAGGAAGGCGAGAAAATTTTTATCCGCGGCGCGATTGAGGCGAGCGAGCACGTTGTCGAGCAAATAGGCAAAGATGTTGAGCAGCGCCGCGCCGAATTCCTTCTCAAACGACGGCTTCCACTCGGGCGCGTAAAACGGCGCCAGCGTCTTGGCTCGTTGCACGATCTGCTCGAGCGTGCGGTCATCTATGTTCGGAGGCAAAATGCGCATGCTTTCAGCCCAAGCCTTCGGTCAGATAAAAAGGATAAACCAAATTGAACTGCGTATTCGTGGCGCGCACGCGATAGTCGATGCTGATGAGCAGCCGGCCCAACGCGATTTCTTTCGGGTCCCTGGAAACTTCGACCAGCAGCATATCGATGCGCGGCTCCCAGAGAATGAGCGCTTCGCGCACGTCCTGCTCCACCTGCGCGATCGTGGCCGTGTTGATCGGCGCGAACACCAAATCGTGAATGCCGCAGCCGAAAGTCGGCCGCATCATGCGCTCGCCTTTGGCCGTGCCGAGAATGATGCACATCGCTTCTTTGATGTCTTCTTCGTGGCGTGAAAGCGCTATATTGCCCAAGCGATCCACGCCCACCGGAAACTTCCAGCCGACGCCTAAAAATTCTCTAGCCATGCTTGTACCTTGTTTAGAGCACAACGCGGCTAAACCGCAACCAGAAGAAAATCGCCAACGGATAGAAACAACATAAACCGGACGAGCCGGAACCAAAAGAACTTAAAAAATTTCCAACGGATAGAAAAACTCAACGGATGAGGGTGGGTTTATCAGTTACGTTTTTCTATCCGTTGGGGAAAATTTTTGCTTTTAACAACGATTTCACTTTAAAGAGACTAGAACTTGCTCTCACCCAATCATCACGGTCGGCTCGCCCATGGCAATGGAATTGGGCGGCGCGCTTTCGACGATCATATCGCCCTGCCGCGCCGCGGGCAGATTGTTGATCATCACCGTCACGCTGCCGACTGCAATGACGCCGCCGACGTGCGGCACCAAAGCCGTGACCAACGGGCATTGATGAAAATCCGCGGTCGCGCGCCACGCCGGTTTGCCGCCGATCATCACATTCGCGCTGCCGGGCCCGGGACTCAGCGGCGTGCCGTGGCTGGTTTGATCGCCGACTCTTGCGGCCATGGGCATCCCGTGCTCCTTTAATTGATCTGCACCATCGCGCCTTTGAGCACGAGATTCGCGCTCGCTTTTACGTCCATGCCGGCGCCCGCCTCGATCTTCGTCGCCGCCTGCGATTTGAGATTGATCTCCTTCGCCTCCAAGCTGATCTTTCCCTTCGAAGCTTTGAGCACGATGTCCTTGTCGCTCGTCAGCGTGATGGTATTGGCTTTCGTGTCGATGGTGATGAGATTCTTTTCGCTCTTGTCAATGATCTCGATTTTCTCGCTGCCGTCCTTGTCATCCAAAATAATTTTGTGACCGCTGCGCGATTTGATCATGCGGCGATTGTTCTTGCCGTCGCTGTTGGTCTCCGGCGGCTTATCCACGCCGTTCCACAACCCGCCGAGCACGAAAGGAAAGTGAATGTCGCCGTGCTCGAACGCCACCAAAACTTCGTCGCCGACTTCCGGCAGAAAATAAGCGCCGCGATCGTTGCCAGCCATCGAGGTGGCGATGCGCGCCCAATGGCTCTCGCTCTGTTGCGAGAGCCACGGAAATTCCACCTTCACCCGGTGCGACTTTTCCGGATCCTCGTTGTTGGTCACTTTCGCGATCACCACCCCCTCGATCTTTCTCGATTTTTCAAACTCGTCGCCGTCATCGCGCAGAAGCTCAAGCAGGCTCATGGCTCGAGTTCCTCTTCACGTTAAAACTCGTCAAATAGCCGCTGTTGTTGAAAGTGTGCGTCGCCGTTTGGACGTGATATTTGCCGTCGAATCTTTTCCCCAGCCCTTTCAGCACGATGTAATCATCCGGGCGCAGGCCCGGCATTCCGATGCAGGAGCCGTCGCCGGTCACCAATGCTTCATTCGCTTTATTCAACTCGGCTTTGGCGATTTTTTCGGCCTCGGCTTTGGTAAACACTGGGCGGTTCGTGATCACGCGCACGCGCTCCATGCCCGCGGCTTGCAACATCTCGCTGCCGCTTTTGCCGCCGGATTCCGTCTTCTCGATGTCGCCGCTGGTTGCAATGCCGACGATCGGCTCTTTGGTTTTAGGATTGTAGCCTCGCACCTCGACTTTCGTGAGCTGTCGATGCAGGCTCACGTGCGGCGTGAATTGGATCAAGTTTTTGCCCCAGGTCAAGGTCAGCACTTCACCTGCAACTTTGCGCTTGCGAAAATGCAGCGTCCTGCCGCGCACGTAGAATTTGTAATCGAGACGGCGCGCAAGGTCGTTGAAAAAGGGCTGAAACGGCTCGCCTTCACGAATCACGATCTTCGACTGTTTATCCGTGGTGGCATCCACCCGGCTTTGCAAATTCAAATCGCCGGCGATTTGCTGCACCGCCTCGCTGTAGGTAACGTCGCTGAGCGAATACGTTTTCTTCGCGAAGCCGCGCATGACGTTGTCGAGATGATCCAAGCCGTTCACGGTCATGGTGGAAGCGCCGCTTGCGGGAAACGTCACCTGCACGCCTTTGATTTTGCCGTGGATAATCTCCCGCAATTCCTTCGCGTATCCCATTTTGATCGTGATGCCGCTGCCGATTTTGAACAGCGGATGCTCGTGCCATTTCAAATCCTGATTATTCACCGAGAGATTGAAGCTGCTGGCCTGCCGCCACGTTTCCGTCACGCTCACGCTGATGATGGCCTTCGAAATGTCAGCCGCCAACCCGCGGCCCTCGATTTCAACTTCAAAGGTGGGGGCATAAAAATCCAAATCGATCTCTTTACCCGGCATAAGCTTCACCTCAACGGCGGAATCGTGATCTCCGCGCCGGGCGTGAGCAAGCGCGGGTTGTCTATATTGTTCGCGCTAGCGATCGCGCGCCATTGCCCGGGATCTTCATACTCGCGAAAAGCGAGATGGTGCAATTGCTCCCCTTGTCGCAGGACGCGCAGCTTCGTGCGATCCGGCGAATTCTTCGTCACTTTTTTAATCTCAAAAGCAACGGTGGTGTATTCCTTGAAGGTGACGTTCATGGTGCAGCGCACGGGAATGCCGTCGGGCAGGAACATGGTGAAGTTCCTCGTCGCGCGCTCCAGGATGCCGGTGAAGGCCAAGCTAGCCCAACTGAACTTGCAGATCGGCGGCGCGTGCAGCTCCGGATCGATCTCCATCAGCGCCATGATCTTGTCGATGTACTCGCTGCGCACGTCCTTCTTGGTTTCATAGGTGTCGAAGAACAGTTCCATCGTCAGCGTCTTGATATTGCCGCGAATGAATTGCAGCAGCGGCGAAGACAGGCCGGGAATCCCGATCTCCGCGAATTGATTGCTGCGCTCCATCGTATACTTCTCGGGATTAAACAAAACGCGAATGGGGGTGCCGGGATCATTCAAATTGATGATCGTGGCTTTCGCTAATTTTTCGAGTTCTAGGCCGGGCATCAATCTCCCCTCATGGCTTTTTCTTCGCGCAGCTTGCGCTCGATGATTTGATAAACTTGTTCTGCCATCTGCTCCATATCCAACGCCGGCATTGCGGCCGCGGCGCCGGGCATCGCCTCACTCATCGGCGAAACAGGAGGCGAAGCCGTGCTCACGTTTCTGCCTTCTTCCGCGGTCATCACGCCGTTTTCGCGCGGCATGATTTGGGGCGCGGCAAATTCCATCGGCGCCTCTCTTTCAGCGCGATCACGCGCGGCCAGCTTGCTCAAAATCATGCTCTCCGTTGCGAGCGCCTCGGCCTCGAAGGCCGCGTGTTGCGCCGGGTTCATACTCTTCTTGTGAAAATCGCCCGAGGCGGCTTCATGTTGTTTCGCATGCACCAGCTCGTGGCCCATTAAAGCCATGCCCCGCGGCGAGGAAAGATCGAATCGCCCTGGCGCAAAAAAAATGTCGCGCCCGATCGTAAACGCTTCCGCTCGTAAAGCTTGCGCCGCAGCTCCGGCTTTGGCGTCGGTATGAACCCGCACCGGCGATGATGGAAACGCCGCTTGCACGTTCATGCCGAAATCGCCTCGCGCTCGCGCCGCAGATTTCTCTCCGGGCTTGTGCTCATAAACGCTCGCAATCTGTTGCGCGAACACTCTCGGTTCGAGCATCGTGAAATTTGTGAACGCGCTCGCAGCAGAAGCCGGCGGCAAACTCGCATCAAGTGAAGCCGCGGCAAGCGCCGGATCGAGCATGATCAAATTCGTGAAGATTTGCGTTGCAAGGTTTGTCGGCATGCGCTCATCCGAGCGGCGCTTCCGTTGCGCGAACGCGCCGAGCGCGCTTGGTTGTAGAAGCGTTTTCTCTCTTTGCTGCAAGAGCGAAGGATAGAAAAGCCCGGCAAGTCCTTGGCTGAAGGAACGCTCTCGCGGCATATTTTGCTTGCGAAAGAGATTGCCCGGCTGCACGCTTGATCGAGAGAGCAAGTAGGTCAAACCAAACGAAGCGGCTCCACTCATTCCCCCCTTGAGGGGGGTGTTGCTGCGCTGGCGACCTCTCCCAGATTCCTCACGCAACGCTACCATTCTTCGCAAATGAGGTTTCGCACTCGCAATTGCCATCGCTCTCGGCTTATCGCGTTGGCTCGCAGCGGCGCGGCCTTCTTTGGTTTGAATAAGACGAGAGCCTCGGGCTTGAGCCGAAGAAGTGGATAACGCAACCGGCTGCGCCTGCGGTCGAACGAACGCAAACTCCGGCGCGCGTTGCGAAGCGGCATTTTCACGAAGCGTTTCTACGGACGGCATTGCGCGCACAAGCTTTGGCCTAAAGGCAGCTGCAGTGGTGAAGCCCGCGTTCCCTTTTGTGGAAGCGGCGCTTTCCAGCTTGGGCAAAACAATCTTGCGCCGATGAGGCCGGGAGGAAATGAAAGCGTGCGTATCTTGTCCTGCGTCCGAGCCTTTTGCGGCCTCACGCGCAGAAGCTTTTTTGTTGATGGAAAGCGCGCGGCGCGCAACCGCTTCGCGAAAAATTCTCTCCGGGCGCGCAGGCGAACCATACTCGCGCGTTTTGAGCATCACTAGAGAAGGCGTGCCCGCGTGGCTCAACGGATATGGAAGATTCACCGCGAACTCAAAGCCGCCCAAGGGCGCGCCAGAGCGCGAGGATTTCATGCCCGCACGCAGGCCGGCAAAAATATTTTGCCATTGCCGCTTGGCCGCCAAGAATGAGAGTAACCTCGGCTCGCCGACTGGGCGGCGTTGCAGCATGATTTGCGCAAGCGCGACCGCTTTGCTTGTTGTTGCCGGGCGAAGCAGCTTCTCCGCAACGCGACGATAACGCCGCGCTAAACGCTGCGCAAAAATTTTATCGCTCTGCTCGCTCTCAGGCTCGTGGTTATTCATTGCCATTCGTCTAGGCCAAATTGAATCTTTGCAAAAAAAGCAAAGACTTTAACCGCGAATACGCAAAGGCCGCGAAGAGTTTTGCATTTCTTTCTTGGCGCTCTTTGTGTCTTTGCGGTAAATTT
>CAYNDW010000142.1:0-11301 GCA_964395375.1 uncultured Cytophagia bacterium | reverse complement strand
AACGGCACCCCCACCGCAGGGCCGGTCGATATTCTCATTAAACAAAATCGCATCGCGCGCATCGCGCGCGCGAATCCAAGCGCAGAACATCGCAAGACTGCGGACGCGATCATCGACGCGACGAATCATTACGCGCTGCCCGGCTTCATCAACATGCACGGCCATTTACAAGACGAGCGCGCGGGTCAAGCCATGCCGTTCGAATATCAACTCAAACTCTGGCTCGGCTGCGGCATCACCACGATTCGCGATGTGGGCAGCGACGTGGACAAGACGCTTGCGATCAAACGCAAGAGCGCCGCGGGTGAAATCGCCTCGCCGCGCGTGTGGCAATACATGTGGTGCTCCGGCGGCGCGAACGAAGCCGAGATTCGCGCAAAGGTCCGCGAGTTGAAGGCGAAGGGCGCGGAGGGTTTGAAATGCCATCAAATGGATCGTGACACGTACATGATCGTCGCGGACGAAGCGAAGAAGCTCGGGCTGCGGCTCGCGCATCACGTGGGCGTCGAAGACGCGAATGCGTGGGACGATGCGAACGCGGGCACGGCGACGATCGAGCATTGGTACGGCGTGCCCGATGCCGCGCTCAATGGCGTACAAAATTTTCCGCCGGATTTTAATTACAGCAACGAGCTGCATCGTTTTCGCTACGCGGGCCGCTTGTGGCGCGAGGCCGATCCCGCGAAGCTGCAAAAAGTTTTGCAGCGTTTGGTCGAAGCCGGCGTTGCGTGGGATCCGACGCTGTGCATTTACGAAGCCTCGCGCGATCTGCAGCGTGCCGTGGGCCAGCCGTGGTTCAAAGAGTATTTGCATCCCGCGCTCGAAAAATTCTTTGCGCCCAATCCGGAATTTCACGGCTCGTTTTTTTTCGGATGGACCAACACCGATGAATTTTTTTGGAAGGAGAACTATCGCATTTGGATGAAGGCCGTGCGCGACTTCGCGAATCTCGGCGGCACCGTAACGACCGGCGAAGACGCGGGCTTCATCTATCAAATGTATGGCTTCGGCTATTTGCGCGAGCTTGAGTTGCACGAAGAGGCCGGCTTTCATCCGCTCGAAGTGATTCAACACGCGACGCTGAACGGCGCGAAGGTGCTCGGGCAAGCGCATGAGTTGGGTCGAGTCAAAGCCGGCTATCTCGCCGATGTGATTGTCGTGAACGGCAACCCGCTCGAAAATTTGCACATTCTTTTTCCCACCGGCATTGATTCCGTGCTGGATCGCCAACGTGAAGGCCGCGGCGGCGTGGCGTGGACGATTAAAGACGGCATTCCCTATCACGCGCCGACGCTCTTGGCGGAAGTGCGCGAGCTGGTCAAGGCCGCGCGCAATGAAGCACGCAACTAATCAATCGTTCAGCCACGGCTTGGCCGTGGCTTGCTTATAAAAGTTGATGACAGCGAATGCCACGGCCAAGCCGTGGGAGATCAAACCATGACTGCTGAACAAGATGAGAGAGAGAGAGGAAAATATGAGGCTCAAACAATTGCTCTTTGCGATAGCTTGCGCATTGTATATCGTGCCTGCGGCCCACGCGCAAAGCGTGTGGCTCGATTTCAAATTCGGGGCGTTTTATCCCACGGAACTGCGCGGCGGATTGTATCCGAACCTTGCGTTGCACAAAAGCATTGATCGCGACGGCGTGCTCAAGTGGGATATTGGAGTCGGCGCGGGTTATTATCATCGCAGCTATCGCGAACTTGCGTATGTGGCGAGCGGCATGCCGAACACCACTTCCGCGGAGCAAATCGACTTCACGCGCAAGATGATGCCGCTGCAAATCAAACTCACGATGAAGATTTCACTCGTCGAGTTGAACCTTCCCAGCTTTCCCGGTCTCGGCGCGATTGCGCGCAAAGGCATGTCAAAGACTACCGATCTCAAAGACATTGGCTTTCTGTTGCGACCTTATGCCGCGCGCTTCAAAATCACGAGCACGGAAGAGAACGCCGCGTTGCAGCAAAGCGCCGAACGCGAGTATGAAAATTGGGGCGGGGGCGCGGAGGTGGGAATTTATATCAGCACGGTGCAGAACGTGACCACAACAATTTCCGTGCTCTATAATCGCGCCACGGCAGAGCGCACGCAACTTGATGAGCTTAACTCGCTAAGCGAGGTCGATAGCGTTGGTCTTCCCACTGCCAAGAAGGTCAGGCTCAATGGCTACAGCTTCATGTTGAGCATGGGCTGGGGCTTTTGAGATAAAGCAAGAAGCCAAAAAAGATAACGAGGCAATGAGCCAAATTAAAAAATCGCCAACCGAATAACCAATTCAAATTCATTGGCCGCTTTCGCCGCTGGAATATTAAAGCCACAAACTGAACTTGATTCTCGCCATGCTCGAAACCCTGCTTCAAATCGACACGGACTTATTCTTTTTCATCAACCATTGGACCACCAATGCCGTGCTCGATTGGCTCATGCCGGTCATTACGAACCAGCGCAATTGGTATCCGCTCTTTCTCGCCGCGTTCGTTTATCTCATTTGGAAAGGCGGAACAAAAGGGCGCACTGCTGCGGCGTTGATCATTCTCGTGATTGTGTTGAGCGATCAGCTCTCTTCGGGGTTGCTCAAACCGTGGGTGCATCGTCTGCGGCCTTGCACCGCGCTCGAAGGCGTGCGCATGTTGCCCGGCATCACCTGCGCGAATTATTCCTTTCCTTCTTCGCATGCGAGCAATGCCTTTGCAGCGGCGATTTTTTTCTCGCATTACTATCCGAGCGTGCGCGGGACCTTGATGGCCTTCGCATTTCTCGCTTCATTCTCGCGCATCTATCTCGGCCTGCATTATCCCTCGGATGTTATCGGCGGCGCGTTGTTGGGCGCATGCTGTGCGTGGACGGTGATATATACGTATAAAGCGGCGGCTCGTGTTTATCAAGGCCAGCGCACGCGAAAAAAATAATTGCGCGCCCTCCTCGACTTTGTCATTCTGGAATGAATCTTCCCTCGCACTGGGAAGAATGTCGAGCACGAGGGAAGGTCCTTCCAGGATGACAGTGTAGTGGAGGCGTTGAACTCAAACACCCAAACTTACTCATGCCCAATCTCGATCTCGTTATTTTCGACATTGCCGGTACTTTGATCTACGACACCGGCTTCGTGCTCGCTGCTTTTCGCGCGGCTTTGCAAGAGGCCGGCGGCGCCATCAGCCCGGAGCAATTGCAGCAATGGCGCGGCGCGTCCAAGCGTGAAGTGTTGCAAGCACAGCTCGCGCAAAACTCCGGCGAAAGCGCGGAAGCGATCACTGCGCGCTTGCAGCGGTCGGAAGAAGCGTTTCGCGCGAGTTTGCAAGCTTCGCTCGCGCAATCCGGCGTTCGACTCATTGCAGGAGTCGAAGAAACGTTCGCCTGGTTGCGCGCGCGCAACATTAAAATCGCATTGAACACGGGCTTCGACCGCACGGTGCTGGAAGTGATCGTGCGTGCTGCAGAATGGAGCAAGAACGTGCTCGACGCCGCGGTGTGCAGCGACGATGTTGCGCACGGACGGCCTGCGCCCTACATGATCTTCCGCGCGATGGAGGCCACGCATGTGTATGACGTGCGCCGCGTCATGGCGATCGGCGATACCGTGAATGACTTGCTCTCCGGCCACAACGCAGGCGTGCGCGGCGTGATCGGCGTGCTCTCCGGCAGTCACAATCTTGCGCAACTCAGCGGCGCGCCGCACACGCACATCATTCCCAGCGTCGCGGCGTTGCCGGAGTTGATTGAAAGCGCGTTTGTTTAATGCTCTTCCGCTGACTCGACGCCTCCTCAAAATGTCATTCAGAAGGAATCCTTTTCAACGGCGATTCCACGGAAGCAATGAGGTCGGACGGAAAGAAGCCTATTGGGATAGAATTAATCGCGATCAATGAAGGCGTGCGCTGCGAGACTTAATTCACGGCTTAAAAAAATCCCTTTTTGTTGCAGCTCGGTCAGCATGCTGTTAAAGTCAGAAATGAGGCCGTCTTGTGCGGCTTTCACGAGGAGTGCGAAGGTGGGAATGAATGGAATGTTTAGCAAGGCGGCTTCTTTTTGTGCGCGCTTGTCATCCAACAAAAGAAAATCCGCGTGCAATTCTGTGGCAAGCGCTAAGGCTTCCTGTTCTCCCCGATCAAGTTTGCGGCTGAAGCTAATTACGGATGTGGCTAATTCATGCACCTTGATGAAATCACAGCCGGAAATCGTCGCACTCTGTTCGAGATCCTTCGTTTGATGCACCACTTCATCATACACGGCTTGCGGAACCACAACGCCGCCGAAGAATTGTTTGAGCAATCCCAGGCCATTGCATTTGTAAAGAATGATCAAGGGGCTTGAATTGGAAACGGCTATCATGACTCAAGCCGGTTCCAATTTTTGCAAAGCGAGGCGAACTTCTTCCGTTGTATCACGAAAATAGGGGACGCCTTTCTTGCCCAAGTAAGCGAGGTATTCATCATAACTCATCCCCAGAAGCTTGGCTGCTTTTCCGAAACTGATTTCCTCGTCAAGATAAAGCTGCAAGACGAAACTTTGGAAGCCATAAGTCGAGAGATTCGGAATTCCTTGAATAAGCTCATGGGGAAGATCAAAACGAATTTCTGTCGTTGTCAGCATGGGACCCTCTCTCGTTGAATGGTTATGTTGGCCGAATTGACGCGCGCAATATATCCGGTTTGAAGAGTAAAGTCAAGACGTGCGCTCGTTTGAAATAACTGCCGTGCTTGTTCTGCAAAGCCGTAAACCCGCTCGAATCTTAATTGAAAGGATGAAGCCATGAACAGAACTCGAATGACTTTGTTGCTCTGCTGCTTTGGCCTATTATTGCTTGCCGCCGCGATGCCCGATGAGGGCATGTATCCCATCAGCGAAATTCTTAAACTGGATTTGCGCTCGAAAGGTTTGAAACTCGATCCCAAAGAAATATACAATCCTGAGGGCGTGAGTTTGATTGACGGCATCGTGCAAGTGGGCGGCTGCACCGGCTCGTTTGTCTCCGGCGCAGGATTGATTTTGACGAATCATCATTGCGCGTTCGGCGCGGTGCAAGCAGCGAGCACGACGGAGCACGATTACATTAAGAACGGTTTCCTGGCGCGCAATAACACCGAAGAAATTCCTGCCAAGGGTTACAACGTGCGCCTCACCGACTCGTATCGCGATGTGTCCAGCGCAGTGTTGAGCGCGGTGAATGACACGATGGACTTGGCCGGCCGCAGCAAAGCGATTGAGAAGAAGATCAAAGAGCTTGTAGCTGCAACGGAGAAAGACCATCCCGGCAAGCGCGCGGAAATTTCGGAGATGTTCATCGGCAAGTCGTATGTGCTTTTCATTTATACCAATCTCAAAGACGTGCGCCTTGTATACGTGCCGCCGCGTTCCATTGGCGAGTTTGGCGGCGAGAATGACAACTGGGTTTGGCCGCGCCACACCGGCGATTTCTCTTTCTTGCGCGCGTACGTTGCGCCCGATGGCTCGCCCGCGGAATATTCGCCGAACAACGTGCCTTACACACCGCGCAAGTTTCTCAAAGTCGCGGCGCAGGGCGCGAATGAGGAAGATTTCGTTTTCATCCTCGGCTACCCCGGCAGCACGTTCCGTCATCGCACGGCTTCTTATCTTGCGTTTGAAGAAGAAGTGCGCATGCCCTTCATTGCGGACTTGTATGCGTGGCAGATCGCGACGATGGAAGATTTCGGCAAGAGCGATCGCGCCATTGCGCTCAAACATGCGAGCCGCATCAAAGGCCTTGCGAATGTGATGAAGAATTATCGCGGGAAATTGCAAGGCCTGCGCCGCTTGCAACTGGTGGAGAAGAAGAGGCTCGAAGAGCGCGCGCTGCAAAATTTCATCGAGGGCGATCCGGCGCGCAAAGCGACATACGGCAGCGTGCTCGCGGAGATCGACAAAATCTATCAAGAGATGCGCGGCGTGGCCGAGAGCGAGTTGCTCTTGAGCAATCTGCAAAGCAGCTCCACGCTACTGCGCTTCGGCAATGCGCTCTATGAAGGCACGCAAGAGTTGCAAAAGGCCGATCTCGAACGGCAATCGGCTTATATGGAACGCAATCTCACTGCGACCAAACAAAGCTTGAAACAAGCCGCGCAAGATTATCATGAACCCACGGACCGAACGTTCCTGCGGGAGATGTTGCTCCGCGCCGCGAAGCTGCCGGCGGGGCAACGCATTCCTGCCATCGACGCGTTGTTGAAAGAGAGCACGCCGGAGAAGAGCGTTGATAAATTTCTCGCGACGGCTTATGCCAAGAGCAAGCTCACGGATGAAAAATTTTTGCTCGATGCGCTCGCGCAGAAGCCGGAGCAGATTGTGAAGCTGAAAGATCCGTTCGTCGAATTTGCGCGCGCGCTTTATCCCTCATTCAAAGCCTTGCGCGAAACGCGACAACGCCGCGACGGCGCGTTGAACAAGCTCTCGGCGCAATTCACGGACATCAAACAGCTTTTCTTGTCCACGGATTTTGTGCCCGATGCGAATCGCACGCTGCGTTTAACGTTCGGGCGCGTGCGCGGCTATATTCCCGCGGATGCGGTTTACTATCATCCGCTCACCACGCTGCAAGGCGTGATCGAAAAGACCACGGGTATCGAGCCGTATGACACGCCGCAAGAGCTGATCGACTTGTTCAACGCGAAAGATTTTGGACAATTCAAACTGCCGCAGTCGAACGACGTGCCCGTGGCGCTGCTTTATAATCTCGACACCACGGGCGGCAACTCCGGCAGCGCGGTGTTGAATGCCAACGGCGAAATCGTCGGCGTGAATTTCGACCGCGCGTTCGAAGCCACGATCAACGACTATGCGTGGAGTGAGTCGTATAGCCGCTCGATTGCCGTGGACATTCGCTATGTGCTCTGGGTCACGCAAAAATTCGCCGGCGCACAGCACCTGCTGGATGAAATGAACGTGCGCCCCGGCGCGGAGAATTGACGCCGCCCTTTCGTTGTCATTCAGTAGGAATCCTTTTACTCGCCGGAGAAACTGCCGAGTGCTCAAAAAGATTCCTGCTGAATGACATTTATATGTGCGACTGTATTGTTCCCCAATAACACGTGGAAATTTCTCATGGCCCAAACCGCTTCCAACATGCTGCCCCTCGGCACGCGCGCGCCGGGCTTCATTTTGCCCGACACCGTCTCCGGCAAAACCATGAGTCTCGCCGAGTTAAAATCCGAGGCCGCGACCGTGATCATGTTCATCTGCAATCACTGCCCCTATGTCAAGCACGTGCAGCAGGAACTCGCGCGTTTGGCAAAGGACTATCACCCGCGCGGCGTTGCCTTCATTGCCATCAGCTCGAACGATAGCATCGCCTATCCGCAAGACGCGCCGGAGCACATGAAGACTTTCGCGCGCGAGGCGGGCTTCACGTTTCCTTATCTCTTCGATGAAACGCAAGAAGTCGCGCGCGCTTATCAAGCCGCATGCACGCCGGACTTGTACATTTTTGATCGCGACTTGCGCTGCGTGTATCGCGGCCAGCTTGACGATTCGCGCCCGAAGAATGAGGTGCCGGTCACAGGCAAAGACCTGCGCGCCGCGTTGGACAATGTTCTCGCGGGCAAGCCGGTGAGCGCGGAACAACTGCCGAGCATCGGCTGCAACATCAAATGGAAGCCGTCTTGCTAATAGAACTTGATTTTCAAATTCGGTAATCGCGTCTAGGCTATGTCATTCAGAAGGAATCCTTTTCGGCGCTACGGATTCACTTCAGTGCTGAAAAGGATTCCTCCTGAATGACAGGGTATGGAAGCCTCACTCGATTACCGAAGTTTATTTTCAAAATCAAAGCGCGCTCCTCTATTACGGGAATTTTTGGGTCGCGTTACACGTTGAGAGAAACACAGTTCATATGACAATTCAAACTATTTCTATCGGAGCGAACATGCTTCCGCTCTCAACCTATGTCCTCGCGCTCGCCGCGCTTTTTATCAAACCAGAAATCAACGACGATAAACCTCGCCCCGCGCCGGAGTTTCCAAAGGTCGCCGCTGAGCGCTGGCTCAATTCGCCGCCGCTGAAAATGGCGGACCTGCGCGGCAAAGTTATCCTGCTCGACGAGTGGACCTTCATGTGATGGAATTGCACCAATTCTATTCCCTGGGTCAGGGAAATGCACAAACGTTTCGAGAGCAATGAATTTCTTATCGTCGGCATTCATACGCCGGAGTTTGAGCGTGAGAAGAAAATCAGCAACGTGCAAGAGGCGGTGAAGAAGCACGGCCTCACGCACCCGCAGCTCATCGACAACGATTTCGAATATTGGCGCGCGCTGAACAATCGCTACTGGCCGGCGTTTTATATCATCGACAAAAAGGGCGTCATTCGCCATCTCGCTATCGGCGAGGTTCACGTAGGCGACAAGCGCGACCGCGAGATGCAAGCGTTGGTGGAGAAGTTATTGGAGGAGAAGTAAAATTGGATTGATGACTGTTTGGAGTGATGGAATTGTAGACAGCACACGGATCAAAAGCATACACTGCAAAGCTTTTCAGCGTGAGTTTTTGTTCCGTGTGCGCCCCAAAAAGATTTAGAGTTTTGTATCTCCCCCAAGCGAGGCCTTACTGCAGTAACAGTAGCCTGCCTGTCATAGTGCGCTCGCCCGTTTGCAGGCGATAAATATAAACGCCGGAACGCACCGCCCTCGCCGCCTCGTTTTTGCCATCCCACACCACGACGTGCTTGCCTGCCGGCTGAACGCCCCTCGCTAATTCCTTCACGGGTTGACCCAACAAATCATAAATCGTCAACGACACTTCCGCGCGCGCGGGTAAATCGTAGGTGATTTTCGTTTCCGGATTAAACGGATTCGGATGGTTGGGATACAAACGATACTCGTGCGGCAACGCGCTCGTATTTTCGGCAACCCTCACGCTCGAGGCGATATAAAGTCGGAACGATCTCGCACTGCGGATCAAATAATCGCCGTCGCTCACCGAGACTTGCCAAACATAAATTCGCCCGGGCTTGAAAAAAAATCTGCCGTCAAAGTCGAGCGTCGTCGCGTTCACGGTTCTGAGCGTCGTGTCAATGCCGCCGCTTGCCGTGATACGCAACGCATAAGTGAGCGTGTCGTTGTCCGCGTCGTTGGAGGTTCCCCATGCAAACCGTATCGGCTCGCGCAAGGAGTCGAGCGTGTCGTTGTCGACCGGCGTCAGCAATCCGAACGCGGAAGGTGCGTCGTTGATCGGCAGCACGGTCACCACAAAAGCGCTGGAGTCGCTGCCGAAGGAATTGTTCGCGGCCACGCTCACGTTATGCGCGCCAACGTGTTCGTCATCCGGCGTCCATGTGATCTCGCCCGTGTTCGTATTGAGCGTCATGCCCGCCGGCGCGGAGAGCAGAGAAAATTGCGGCGCAGGATTTCCCACCGCCTGCACGGTGAGGCGATAATTTTTTTCTTCAAAGGTTGCATGATCGCGCACCGTGCGGACCACCGGCGCTGCGGCGCCGACCGTAAAATTGTGCGCGTACGTTGCGCCCGCGTACTCCGTTTCGAATTTCCATACGCCTTGCGGCGCGTTGTTGGGCAGGGAATAGAACCAATACCAATACGACGCCACGTAATGCGTCGCGTCCGAGTTGTGGCTCCATTGCTGAAAGATCGAGCCGTCGGGCCGAGTGATTTTGAAACGGCTGGTCTCCGCGCGCAATTGATCGCGATAGTAGATCACGAAGTAAATCGTTTCCCCGGGCAAAAAACTGTTGCCGGCATTGGTGACCTCGGGCGTGGGGCATGCGCTGAATTGCGGCGGCGCAGTTTGCGTCGCCAGCGCGTTGATCGCCGTGTCATAGTAAGGCCGTTGTTCGAGCCACCAAGAAGTCGTCGTGGTTTGATTGCACGGCCCTTGATAAGGATCGATGAGTTGTCCGCTTGCGCTATACAACTCAAAGTGCAAATGCGGCCCGGTCGAATTGCCGGAACTGCCGACCACGCCCAAATACTCACCCACTGCAACCCGCTCGCCCACGCGCTTGGGCGTGAGCGAATTGCTTTTCATATGGCCGTACCATACAATCGAGCCGTCTTCATGTTGCACATACACGGCATTCCAGGGATTGTTGTTGAAACCGCAACTGCGATCAAACTGATTGTCCTGTTTGAAGACGATCACGCCCGGCGCCGTGGCCACAATTTCGACCGCGCTCTCGTCCATCTTATTCCAAGTGAACGGCCACAGAAAATAATCGATGCCTTGATGATTGTAGCCGGTGGGTTGATCGTACGTGCGCGTGCCGCAGTTGTAATCTTGCAACTGGCCGGGGAACGCGGAGTTGAGATCGACAAAATTGGAAACGCCGTGATAGCCGTAATCCGTCAACGAAGCCGCAGCCCGCAACGGCCAAGCGAGCAGCACATTTTGCTGCGAACGTTTGGGCAGTTTGAGTTGCGCCAAGCTCCGCGCGATCTGCGCTTGAATCTCTTTACGCTGTTCTTCCGTCAAACACGGCACATCGCGTCGCGGCTCATAGACACCGAAGCCCATATTGCTGGCTTGCGCATGTAGCAAATTGTGAGACAGCACGAGTAGCGACAGCAAGAGCAGTAAACGCTTCATGTTGGTCCTCTGGTTTGGTGCAGGGTTCCTGTTCGCCCGCCGACGTTTGAGTGGGTGGGACGCACTTTTATGACGGCGGCCAAGATAGAAGATTTTGCCGCTTTTGCAAAATGTTTAAATGCTGGGGGAGTTTACAGCCATTGCCATTTCCGGCAAATTTCGATGAGGTGCTGGGCAATGGCGGCGAGGATTTCGGGGGAAAGAATAGGAGGTGAAAAGAAATTTTTCCGTGCGCAAAGGTACAAAACTTCTGAGCGTTTTTGGTTTAACAAGCGTTCAATGAATTCAAGAAGTGTTGCATGTACCTGCTCGTGCGGCAGCAGTGGGGCGAGCGCCGACAGCACTTGCGCACGAGACCTTTCATCTTCAATCGCCCGCGCCGCGGCCAAAGCCTCGCGCAATACTTGCTCACGCTCTTCGCCCGTCAACTGCTGGGCGAGCGCCACCAGCACTTGCGCACGAAACCTTTCATCTTTAATCGCCCGCGCCGTGGCCAAACCCTCGCGCAACACGTGTTCTCGCTCTTCGCCCGTCAACTGCGGGGCGAGCGCCGCCAGCACTTGCGCACGAAACCTTTCATCTTCAATCGCCCGCGCTGCGGCCAACCCCTCGCGCAAATTCTCGCCCGTCAACTGCGGGGCGAGCGCCACCAGCACTTGCACACGAGACCATTTTTCTGTAATCGCTCGCGTCGTAGCCAAACCCTCGCGCAACACTTGCTCTCGCTCTTCGCCCGTCAACTGCGGGGCGA
>CAYNDW010000141.1:8079-11386 GCA_964395375.1 uncultured Cytophagia bacterium | reverse complement strand
GGCGCGCCAACGTTGCGTTCCAACCGACAACATTAACCCGTTTCGCTTTGGACGGCGGCTGGCAAAGTCAAAAAAACGCGCCCGAGATTTATTCCGCGGGCGCTTCGGCGCAGCTTTCAAATCTTTTGCGCAGCGGCGTGAGCGTGAGCGCGCGCTTTTCCTATTTCGGCAACGCGCGCGCGGGCGGCCATTATCCCGCAATAGACGCGGCGCGCAGCTTTGGCGGGATGGTGTATGTGACGCTCGGGGCCGGCACATACATCTATCGCACTGCAACTCCCGCGACGACGCAAGCCAATCCGTGGGAACGCTTGCGGCTCGATCTCAATCTCGCGCGGCGATTTTATTTAAGCAGCACCGTGGAAAATTTTCACGGCGATACCATGCGCTTCGTGCGCGGTTTTGTGGATTTGGGCTGGAGGTTTTGAAGCATGTTGAGTTTGTTCGCCGTGCTCGCGCTCGCGGCTCTTGCTATTGTTTGGAATACGCGCCGGCGCGTGCGGCAAGATCGCCGGCATCAAAAGCAATTGGAAGTCAATCAACGCGAAGGCCTCAAGTCGCCGCCCTCGTTGCATCCTTATATCGATGCGCAACGATGTATCGGCTGCGGCTCCTGTGTGCAAGCGTGCCCGGAGCAAAACGTCCTCGGTTTGATCAAAATGAAAGCCGCGTTGCTGCAGCCCGACCATTGCGTGGGCCACGGCAAGTGTGAAAGCGCCTGCCCGGTCGGCGCGATTACGCTCGTGCTCGGCACGCATGACAACGGCGTCGAAATTCCGGTGACGGACGAATCCTTTCAAACGCGTGTGCCTGGAATTTTTGTGGTGGGAGAATTGGGCGGCATCGGGTTGATTCGCAATGCGATGTTGCGCGGCCTCGAATGCCTCGCCACGATTGCCGCGCAACCGCAACAGCGCGGCGTTGATTACGACGTGATCATCGTCGGCGCCGGGCCGGCGGGCTTGGGTGCGACTTTGCAAGCCGCGGCGAAGAAGCTGCGCTACCTCACGCTCGAACAGGAGGACCTTGGCGGAACCGTGGCCAAATATCCGCGGCGCAAAGTCGTCATGACCGCGCCGCTGCATTTGCCCGGCTATGGCAAAATTTATTTTCGCGACGTGCATAAAGAAGACTTGCTGCAGGAGTGGCGCAAGATCATCGCGCACACGGGCGTTCGCATTCAAACGCGCATGCGCGTTGAAAAAATTGTCCGGCGCGATGACTTCATTGAGGTCTTGAGCGCGGGCCGGCGTTACACGGCTTCGCACGTCGTGTTGGCGCTGGGCCGCCGCGGCACACCGCGCAAACTCGACGTGCCCGGCGAAACATTGTCGAAAGTCATCTATCAGTTGGATGATCCGCGCGAGTTCGCCCGGCGCGATTGTCTGGTCGTGGGCGGCGGCGACAGCGCGCTCGAATGCGCACTGCTGCTCGCGGAGGCGGGCGCACGGGTTTCGTTTTCCTATCGGCAGAAAAATATTTCACGCGCCAAACCGCGCAATCGGCAATTATTTGAAGCTGCGGTGCGCGCGCGTACGATACAAACATTTCTGCCCAGCGAGGTGCAGGAGATTACGGCGACCGCAGTGCGATTGCATGGCGAAGGCGTGGAGCACGTCCTTCCCAACGACGACGTCATTGTGATGATCGGCGGCGTGCTGCCATTTGATTTTCTCAAAGAGCTCGGGATTGAAATGCGCACGCTTTACGGCGAGCCGCTGCCCGGCAAAGCTAATTCTGCACGACATTCAAAAACATGATCGCGACACTTTCACACAAAGCCGCGCCGGCAATCTCGCCGCGTGAGCAAAAAGCTACTGCAAGCGACTCGCCACCGCGACGCCCGCGCTTCACGTTCGACCCGCATATGCTCGTCATCTTCCTATTAGTCTTCGTGACTGCGCTGGGCATATTCACCACGTTGCGCTTTGGCGCGGATTACTATCTCACCAAACTCGCCGAGCGCCCGCAACATCCGTTGCATGAAAACTTCAAAGCCAGCGGCCTCGTCGGCCAAGGCCTCGGCGTTGTCGGCGGGCTTTTCTGCTTTTTAACGTTGCTCTATCCTTTGCGCAAGCGTTGGCGCGTGCTCGAAAATCTTGGCACGCCGCGCACGTGGTTTCAATTTCACGTCTACTTCGGCATTGCCGGGCCGTTATGCGCGACGCTGCACACCACGTTCAAGTTCGGCGGATTGGCTTCGATTAGTTACTGGTCCATGATGATCGTAATGGCGAGCGGCTTCATCGGGCGTTTTCTGTTCGCACTGTTGCCGCGCAATCAACGTGGCGTGGTGCTCTCATTGCAAGAGATCGAGGCTGAGATTCGAGTCGTGCAAAAATCTCTAGCGCCGGTGAGGTGGGAAGAGGAAAGTTTCATCAAGCTCTTGCCGCTGCCCGCGGCGGCGCAAGGTCAATGGCAAACGCTGTGGTCCCTTTGGCGAGCGCGGCGACGCGAGCAGCGCTCTTGGAATCAGCGTTTGCGCGCGCAACGTCTGCCGGCTTCGACCACGCGCCGGGTGCTGTCCTTGCTCACGCGCAAAGCTTTTCTCGAAAGCAGCCGCATCACTTTGGCAACGACCGCGCGTGCGTTCTCTTATTGGCACGCGCTTCATCTGCCTTTTACTTATCTGATGTTCGTCACGCTCGTCATACACATCGGGTTGGCGATCCTATTCGGATACACCTGGATTTTCTAAACAAAAAGCCCTCTCTGAATCATTCATTGAGGGCTTTTTTCTATGGGTGAAAAAGCGGAGAGGGCTCTCCGTGTTTTATTTGCTGTCGCGGCTTTGTTGCGCAGCTAAAAGCATTGCAAATTTTCAATTGAAAATTTACAATTTAAAATTTTCAATGCTCCGATTTAAAACCCAATCAACCGCGGCGCTCAAATCTTCCGTGACAAAATCCGCGCGATATTTTCCTTCGACAATCGTTTGCGCGCCATAGCCGGTCTTCACCAGTATGCGCAGCAGTCCCGCATTCTCTCCCGTTTGCAAATCACTCACGCGATCGCCGATCATCACGCCGCGCAGCTCCATCTTAAAATCGCGCGCGGCTTCTTCCAACATGCCGAGCTTGGGCTTGCGGCACTCGCATGCCCCCTCGGGCGCGTGCGGGCAAAAGTAAAACGCGTCGATATGCGCCTCGTGTTGCGCCAGATGCGCGCGCAGCGTTTCATGCGTAAGCTGCACGAACGCCTCCGTGAAATATCCTCGCCCCACACCGGATTGATTGCTGATCACCACCACCTTCACGCCCGCGCGATTCAAGCGCGCGACCGCGCCTTCGCTGCCGCGAATGAACGC
>CAYNDW010000141.1:0-7979 GCA_964395375.1 uncultured Cytophagia bacterium | reverse complement strand
TCACGCCCGCGCGATTCAAGCGCGCGACCGCGCCTTCGCTGCCGCGAATGAACGCAACGTCTGCGAGTTTGCTGAGATAATTTTTCTCCTCGATCAATGTGCCATCGCGGTCGAGAAACACGAAGAACGGCGGCGTGAGTTTGCGCTCAATCAAAGAGTTCATGCTCGATCAACTCCATCCAGATATGGCCGATGAGAATGTGGCACTCTTGAATACGTTGCGTGTCCTCTTCCGGCACGATGATCGGATAATCGACTTCGCTTGCCAGCGGGCCGCCGTCTTTGCCGAGCAAGCCGAAGGTGAGCACGCCTTTGCTCTTCGCCGCGGCAACAGCCGCGCGCACGTTTTCCGATTTGCCCGAGGTGCTGATGCCGATCAGCGCATCGCCTTGCGCACCGAGCGCCAAAACTTGCCGCGAAAAAATTTCGCGAAAGCCGAAGTCATTGCCGCACGCCGTTAAGATTGAAGTATCGGTCGTCAACGCGAGCGCCGGCAGTGGCCGCCGGTCATGATGCAGCTTCACCACCAATTCCGTAGCGAGGTGTTGCGCATCCGCGGCGCTGCCGCCGTTGCCGCAGAACATGATCTTATTGCCCGCGGCAAGAATCTGCGCGAGGCGTTGGCCTGCAACAAGTATTTCATTCGTGCGCAATTCGAGCAGCTTGGCTTTCGCCGCGATGCTGCTTTGAATGCGTTGTTCAACAAAGCTTGCGTTGCTTTTCATGAGGCGGTTGAACTCGGGTCTTTAATGAAGGACCTTGAGCATTCTAAATTTGAAATTTCAAATCTTCAATTTAAAATTTAAAATGCTTTTGCTTTTCAATCCAACCCCAGCCGCCACATCTTTTCCCACCACAGCCGAATGAAAAAACTATTCTCCGTTTTGTCGATCCCCGCGCGATGCTCGAAGTCGCGATAGCGCGCGCGCGTTGCATTCAAAGAGAGATAAAACGCCGCGCTCGGATGCCAACGCAATTCGAGCTGCACGTGCGTGCTGCGCTCCACCACACCGCTCGGAAAATTTTCGGAATAACTCTCGCCCTCCGCAATTTGCAACCACGGCTGGTCAAAAGTGGAGTCGATGCGGCCCTCGCCGCGACGGCGCGCTTCGAACACGGCATTCAACGCGACGCTCTTGCCGAAATAGACATTGCCATGCACGAGCCAGCGATCAAAATCATTGCCGAGAAAATGCGCGAGCGGACGATTGCGATGCGAAAATTTTTCCCATGCCGTGAGTGTGTTGTAGGTGCGATTCGCGACGCGCGTATATTCCGCGCCGATAGACGTGCCGCGCAAACTGAACGGCTCGGCCATTTCACCACCGAGCAAGTAGCCGATCTCGCTCGGCTCCAAATCGCGTTTGCCCGTGCGCTCAATTTGATAATCGTCGATCAACAACTGTCCATACAACTCCGTGCGCGCCCGCGGTCGCAGCACGAAATCAAACGCAAGAAGCGTGTTGCCTTTGCGCGGCTCGTTGACTTGTTCGCCGTGAAAGATGAGCAACGGGTTGAGATAATACCACTCCAACCCGCGATTCGCGCCGCCGTAAACCACCATCTGCGTCGCGGCCACCGTGAGCACGCGCGGGTTGAAAACAATTTCCGCGCGCACCGCGGAGAGATAACGCTCCGCGAAGTTGTGCGCCGGCGATGCTTGCAACGAGTCCGGCAAACGCATGGGATCGAGCTTGGCCGCGACATAATGCAAACGGAATTTGTTGAACGCCATGCGACCGTAAAATTGATCGAGCGGGCGCGAGTGCTCGGACAACAGCAGCGTCGCATCGTAGCCGCGGCCCCACCATAAAAAATCGCGGCCGAATTTAGCCACATACTTTTCGAAATGCAACAGCGCATACGCCTGCTCGGTGTAGCCCGCAAAGCCGCGCCAGCGTTTGCCGAGATAGTTGGCATCGTCGCGCAGCTCTTGATCGACGCGAATCGCATTGACCAGCGCAAGCCGGCGATTCGGAAAGAACGCGAGGTTCGTCCTCACAGCCGCGCGCGAACGCGAGTTGTCGCCTATTCTTCCGGCGCGCTCAATGATTCTGCCGCCGAATTGCAGTTGTGCGTTTTTCACCTCCGGCTGCGCTAAAAACGTATGAAGGCGTTTTACCCAAAATTGCTCCGCGGCAGAATAGCTTGAACTATCGAAGCTTTGTATAAACGCGTTTGCTTCGCGTATTGAAAAAGGCAAACGCTCGAAGGTCAATCCTGCTTCGTGCCGGCGCAACGCAAGACGTTGCAAGTATTCGTTCGCCCAATGATACGTTGGTATCGTTGCGAGGTCTTGGGCAAAGATAAAAGAGCAGCTCGTTGCAATGAGCAAGAGCGCGCGCTGCAAGGCCTCGCTGAAGTCGCATCCGCGCGATTCCCCCCTGGAGGGGGGCCGGGAGGTGTTTTTTAAATTCAAACCGTCATCCAATCTCATGTTTCACTTTCTTGCAATCTGCGTTTCTCTTCTTCCCTCATATAACTACTCCGAACGAAATCTAGGTTACACCTTCCCTCCTAGCCTGTCATTCAGTAGGAATCTTTTTACTCGCTGGAGATACTGCCAGTGCTTAAAAGGATTCCTTCTGAATGACAAAACTAGAGACTGGAGCTGTAATCTATTTTGTGCTCCGAGTAGGAAGTGCCGACACCGCCCTCAAGGGAGGAGTTTTGATAAACACTTTCTGCATGCTTCGGCGGAGCGATGGCTTCGAGTGTCAGACTCTCGCGTTTGACTTTGGCCAAGTCAATATCAGTCTGCGCCTTGGCTTTGCGCGAGAAAAGACGCGCGAAGAAATTGGGCGCCGGGCCTAATGCACAATGCGCGCGAATGACCTCCGCATATTGCTGCGCGATGACTTCCAGGCTGAAATATTTTTCAAGCGCAGCACGCGCGCGTTGGCCGGCTTGCACGCATTGCTCGCGCTCGCGCAGCAACTCGCGCAGCTTGGCAACGATCGCGTCGCAATCGTGGTCTTCGTCGAACGTCCAGCCGCATTGATATGCATTAATCATGTCGATCACTTCGCACGGCTTGCCCGCGAGGCCGAGCATGGGACGGCCGCTCGCCATATAGGTATAAATTTTCGAAGGCACGCCAAAGCCGATGACTTCGCGCTCTTGGGAGACCACGGAAAGATCCGCCGCGGCGAGCGAATGCTCCATCAAATCGCGGCGTTGATACGGAAAGAACAGCACATTCTGCAAGCCGCGTTGCTGCGCGGTTGCTTGCAGCGCCGCCTTCTTCGCGCCCTCGCCGATGAACACGAATCGAATCGGCGTGTCTTGCACCTCCGCCGCCACCTCAAGCAAAATTTCCAAACGTTGGCGCCAGCCCATGTTGCCGGAAAAGAGCACGACGAATTTATCCTGCAAGCCATGCTCGTTTGCGAAGCGGCTCGCAGTTTTAGGCATGCAGCGCACGGTCTTCGCGTCGCACCAATTGTGCATGATGGTGATTGGAACTTTCGCGCAACGCGCTTGGATCGTCTGCGACATATACGGCCCAAGACTGAGCGCGAGGTCAGCATGACTTAATGACCACGAGTTGATGCGCCGCCACGCGCGATCCATCAGACTCCCCGCGCGCAACACACCGACCGCGCAGGATAGCTCGGGATGCAAATCATAAAACAAAGCGATGAAGCGCTGGCCTTTTAAAATTTTCATGAGGCCGCCGACGATATGCGCCATGGGCGGATTCGTTCCCACAATAAGCGGCACCCGGCGCGGAATCCACAACGCCATCCATGAAAGGCAGGCGGTTGCCCACACCCAATTCAGCGCTTCGCCGATGCGATTGGTGCGCGCGAACGGCAAACGCGGCATGCGCCATACGCGCACGCCGTTGCGCATTTCGCGCAGCGGCGCGTTCGCGACGTTCTTCACATAGCCCGGCGTCATCGCGCACGCCGTGGTATCGACGCCGCGCGTGGCAAGCTCGTGCAACAACTCTTCGAACAATTGCGCAGTGGAAGACATGTCCGGCGCGTATTGTTCGCTAATGAGGGCGACGCGGGAAGCTGGGGAGGCTTCCTTGCTCTTTATCATAGTCTCAATGGAAAATTTTAAATTGCAAATTTTCAATTTGAAATTTGCAATGCCTTTCACGCATTCTCATTCACCATGCCCTTGAGCACGGTGAGCATGATAATTTTCAAATCAAACGCGAACGACCAGTTCTCGATGTAATAAAGATCGTGCTCGATGCGGCTTTCAATCGAAGTGTCGCCGCGCAGGCCGTTCACTTGCGCCCAGCCGGTGATGCCGGCTTTGACTTGATGGCGAATCATGTAGTTGGGAATTTGCGTTTTGAATTGATGCACGTGATACGTGCGCTCCGGCCTTGGGCCGACGATGCTCATATCGCCGATGAGCACATTCCAAAATTGCGGCAATTCGTCAAGGCTCCAACGCCGGAGAAACCCGCCGAGCGGGGTGACGCGCGGATCGTTGCGCGCGCCAAGCCCGGCTTGTTGGTCGTGTTGTTCGGAGCCGGCGCTCATTGAACGGAACTTGAGCATGTGAAAGCGCCGGCGATTGATGCCGAGGCGTTCTTGTTTGAAAATGATCGCGCCGCGCGAGGTCAATTTCACGCTGAGCGCGATGAGGGCCAGCAGCGGCGAACAGAGCGCCAATGCGCATACGGCAAAGGCAATGTCAAAGCCGCGTTTGCCCACGCGATAGCCCCAAGACTCGATGGGTGTGAAGCGCACGCTGATGAGCGGCAGCCCAGCGAAATCATACACGCGCGTGCGCGGCTGCACGATGTTGAAAAGATCGGGCACGATGTCGGTGGACACGCCTTCTTTCTCGCACACGCTGACGACGCGCTCGACTTTATGCAACGCGCGCGTGGGCAAGGCGATGATCACTTTGTCGATCTGCTGCGTTTCAATGATGTCGCTAATCGTCGCGAGTTTGCCCAACACTTCCAAGCCAAGCTCTTTTTTATAAATGCCGTTCGCATGAAAGTCATCGAGAAAGCCGATGACGCGAAAACCCATTTCGGGATGGCTGTGCATGCGCTGCGCGACGCGACGGCCCAATTCGCCGGCGCCGACGATGAGCACGCGGCGCAGGTTATAACCGCGCTTGCGCATCGTTTTTAGAATCAGGCGCAGCACGATGCGTTCGATGAACAAGAGCGCGAAATTCAATCCGCCGAAGAACAGAAAGGTCGTGCGCGAATAGCTGATCTCGCGATAAAAGAAAGTAAAGGCGCTGATGAAGATGACGCCCGTGGCGAGGCTATAGAGCAGAGGGAAAAAATCCGCGAAGACGCCTTGATGCCGGCGCGAAACATATAACCGAAAAAAAGAAAACAAGCCCGGCCACAAAGGCAGGATGCAGCCGAGCACGATCAAATATTGTTTGAGATTGACGTCGCCCGCGCGCCAAAAGCCGGATTCGACACGAAGCCAGATGGCGAGATAAAACGCGAGCGCGGTTAAAAGCAGGTCGCCGAAAATGAGAATGAATTTCTGCGACCGCGAAGTTAGTTTGAGCATGGCAAAGGCGAAGTTGCGAGTGCGAAGAGACGATTGCCGACACAATTATTTTTGTCATTACTCTCGTTCCCAAACTCCGTTTGGGAACGAGCTTGTTTGTGAAACTCCGTTTCGAATTTATGCGCCGCAATGAAACAGAGCTTCGCGCGCAACGGTGTTCCCAAACGGAGTTTGGGAACAAGAAATGTCGTTCAGCGCTCCAAAAAGAATATCGGCTGGCCGGTTAAAGTCACGTTCGCTTCGCGTTGCAAGTCGAGGCGATTTCCCAAAACATCAAACGCCTCGGCGGAACGCAACGCGGAAGGTAGGTTGAATGACGAGGAACCCATGGCCTGCCACAGTACGCTCACGCGGCGTTGATCACTGCGGCGAAAGTGCAGCACATAAATTTCCGGATTGCGCACGTGCTCGCGTTCCTCATAGTTCGCGTCACCGAGGAGCTGCGCGAGCGCGAGATAGGCGAGCAGCGCGGGCTTGGGCGCGCCTTGCCAGCTTTCTTCCAACAAGCCGAACAAATCCGAACTGCGATTGATGCGCTCGCTGTCCATCGCGTAGCAGAAGAAATATTTCACGCCCGCGAGTTTGGCGAGGCAAGCGGTGCGCACGAGATAGCCTGCATACGTCATCTCGTCGAGCAGATTCGGGCGCAGCGCGGGTTGATACGCGAGCGTGGTGTTTAGCAACTCGGTGTTTTGATAGCCATACTCGGTGATCCAAAACATCGGATTGTTGCCACGCGCGGTTTCGAACAGCTCGTTGACCTGTCCGATACGTTTGACCACGCCCGCCTGCTCCGGCGTGTTGTTGGCATAAGGATGAAATGAAATCGCAGCCACGCGCAAGTCCGGCTGCGCGGCAACGGCCTGTTGAAAGAAATCCATGGTCTCCGGCTTATAAAATTTCGCCACAGAGAAGCCCGCGACTTCAGCTTCCGGCTGCGCGGTTTTGATTTCATCAATCGCGCTCGCCAACAACTCGCCATATTGCGCCGGCGTGCCCGCGAAATAACGCGGCAAGTTGGGTTCGTTCCAAATTTCCCAACACGAGATGCGGTCTTTATAGTGCGCAACGATTTCACGGATATACTTGCGAAACGCCTCGAGCGAAGCGGGCATTTGATTTTGAATCGGCCAGCCTTTGGCTTTCTCCGGCGGCACGGCCCACTTGGGCGTGAAGCCGAGCTTGCCGAGCACGGTGAAGCCTTGCGCATGCAAATGATTCATCATCGCGTCGGGCCATTGCCATCTTTGCGGCGTTGGTTCGACGGCTTCCCAATGCAAGCTCGTGACGTTGCGCAAATGGCGCACGCCTGCGGCATGCAATGCCGGCAACACGGTTGCCAGATTGTTGCCGTTGAGGTG
Source organism: uncultured Cytophagia bacterium (assembly GCA_964395375.1). Taxonomy (GTDB): domain Bacteria; phylum Zhuqueibacterota; class Zhuqueibacteria; order Zhuqueibacterales; family Zhuqueibacteraceae; genus JABWAN01. Next base: position 1,108 of record CAYNDW010000141.1, on the reverse strand, counting down.
CATGCCCCACACCGGCTTGCCCTTCAGAGTCGGCGGCAAATCCGCGCTGCGCGCGGCCAAACGTATTTGGCCTTTCTGCACCGGCTTGCCGCTTTCATCGTTGAGTTGCCAAGTTACGTCGTACACGTCGCCATGCGGCAATTCAAACGCAACGCGTTCGACAAAATTTTGTCCCGCGGCGAGCACGAGCGTTTTTTCCTGCGCAGGTTCATAACGCGCGTTGCGCGCCTTCAGGCTTGCAACAAATTGCAGACGCCGTTCACGCGGCGAATGATTCACGACGCGCAGCAGCGTTGCAACTTTGCCCAAGGGCTGAAACAAATTCGCGGGAGTCGAAGGCGGCAAGAGCGCGGCTTCGATGGCGGGCGATTGGGTGAGCGCTTGACCGTTGCGCAAAATTTCAATGTCATCAATCCAATAAGTCGCGCCCGGCGCAAAGCGCAGCGCGAAACGATAGTTGTCTTTTTCCGCCACCGGCAACTGGCCTTCGAGACGATAACGTTGCCAAGCATTCGTAAGCGTAAATTCACGGCCCAGCGCTTTTTGCTCTTGCGCGCCGCTCGTCAAGCCTTCGGGCGAAACGGCATTGAACACGCGCAGGAGGAGTTTGGCCTGCGCATTATCGCTGCGCGCAAAAACGGAAAAAGAAATCGCGCCGCCTTGCTCCAAAGCGAGCCAGGGCGTGAGCAGAAAGTACGCGGCGTCGTTTTCGAGCTTCGCGCTGTTTTGCAGATCGATCTTCAACGAGCGCTCGCCTTCATGCGCAAGGGTGGAGTCGGAATCCACCCGCGCATGGAGCAGCGCATCGGCCACGCCTTTCCAATAAGCCGGCCCCAGTTCGAAGCCCGGGTTGCGCACTTCCAGCGGCGGCTTGCGCACGCGCGGCACTTTGCTCGCGCCGTCATCTTGTTGCGGCGCGCAAGAGAAAGCATGGCTTGCAAACAACAATTGCGTGAGGCTAAACACGAGGGGCTTGAAGAAATATTTTTGCATGAAAGGACTCTTTGAATAAAGCTCGTTATGCCATTGGTTCATGAAAGTTAGAAAAAAAAACTAACTTTTTTGAACAGGAGAGAACAGAGAAAACAGAGAAAAGATTCTCCGTTTT
>CAYNDW010000140.1:0-11390 GCA_964395375.1 uncultured Cytophagia bacterium | reverse complement strand
TTTTAGCCTGATGCTTACAGCATCAGGCGGAGGTTGGCGGCAACACGAGTGCAAAATTCAGGTTCGCCGCAAACGCCTGAAGGATTACTACGAACGGTTTCGCCTGCCGCTCTTCTTCTCTACTTCTGCTTCAAACAAAGCATCAAACTCGGTGATACGATTCTTCCAATCGAACTTTGCGAAGGCTTGCACCAACGCCGCGCGGGTGTCATCGAGTTTGCGATAGTTGGCGAGCAGATGCGTGAGCTTGAGGTGCAGGTCTTCATTGTGGCTATAAAGAAACTGCGCATGAAATTGCGCCGGCAGAAGCTCCGGATAACTCAAACGGTTCGGCAACAGCGGCAAGGTGTAGCAATAAATCGCCTCCGCCACGGCGAAGCCGAAGTTTTCTTGCAGCGCGGTGGAAACGATGATGTCCGAGCGCATGATGAAATTCGCGTAATCCTCCAAGCTCTCGACAAAGCCATATTGCAAAATGTGGTCGCTCAACCGGCTGCGCGCTTCGATGAATTCCTTGGGATGCATCTGAAAATTTTCACCAAGCAAAACGAGTTTGTATTCCACGCCGGCCTCGGCGAGGCGATACATCTCGTTGAAAAAAACGCCGGCCTGCTTATCAAAATCCCAGCGATGGTTCCACAGAATCACGGGCACGCGATTCTTCACGATCTCGCGCCGCGGAAACTCGGAAACGTCCATGCCCATGTACATGACCTGCGATTTCGCCATGATCTGTTGGTGCGCGCGCTCCGGCAGAAACTCCGGAATATCGTTGATGAACTGCCGCAGCGCCGCATTGAACGTGTCGAGGTGATAATGCGAATTGAAAAGGCAGCGGTCCGCGGCCAGAGCCGAAGCCACATTGGTCAAACCGAAATCGACGTCGGGCCGGTCGCCGTCGGGCGAGAGATAGCTGAGTTGGTTTTCATGAAAAAAAAGAATCGCCGGGCAGGTAAAGCCGGTGAGCGCTTTCAACTCCGCGAGATTGAGCAACTCGGTCGCCACGATCAAATCACACTCGCGCAACGCGTGGCCGTAAGTTTCAGCGATGTACATGGCCGCGCTGCGGATGCGCCACTTCCAAAAACGCGAGGGCAGCGTGATCGCGGTAAAATGATGGCGGCTGGATTTGATCAAGCCGTCCATAAAACTCTTGTGCGAGCCGCCGTAAAAACTTTCGATGAAGATGATGTTCACGAGTAAACGCTCCGATGATCTCGTAAGGTTCCAACCTCGGCTTGGCCGAGGTTTTATTACTCGGAGTGAAATCTAGGTTACGCTTTCCTTTCCTCGCATGTCATTCTGGAAGAATCTTTTTACACGCTGGCGTTGCTGCCGAGCGCTTAAAAAGATTCCTGCGGAATGACCTCTTAGGAGGAATGCGCCGCATTACGGAATTGGGTGGTCAACTTTCATAACGCGCTGCTTGCCATGATAGACCACTGCGTGTTCCTCACGCAAAAATCCCACGAGCGTCATGCCGGTTTCGCGCGCGAGATCCACGGCCAACGACGAAGCCGCGCTCACGGCAACGACCAACGGAATGCCCGCAAGCAAAGCCTTTTGCGCGATTTCAAAACTCAAGCGCCCGCTCACCCACAAGCCGCAGCTCGACAGAGGATGGGGGTGTTGAAGCAGCGCGGCGCCAATCACTTTATCAACCGCATTGTGGCGGCCAATGTCCTCGCGCACGTTTAAAATTTCACCATTACTTTTAAACAGCGCCGCAGCGTGCAAGCCGCCGGTTGCGACAAAGCTTGTTTGCTGCGTTGCAATGCGGGCCGCGAGGGCTTGCAGGTTGGGAATGGCGCAACGGAACCCCTCGTTGAGTTGCAACGCTTGCAAACGCACCCGCTCCAACGAAGCGCGGCCACAAATGCCGCAACTCGAAGTCGCCACCATTTGCCGTTGGCAAGCTTGCACGCGTTCCAAGTCCAGGCCGGGCACGAAGCCGTGCACGACGTTCGGAATTTCTAAGTGCATTTCATCGCGCGCACAATCTAGAATTAGCGTTTGCAAATGCAAATTGATTTCTTGCAACGGCAAAACACCTTCAGAGAGCAAAAAGCCGCGCGCCAATTCGAAATCGTCGCCGGGCGTGCGCATGACCACGCCGAGCGTGTGGCCGTTAACGCGAATTTCCAGCGGCTCTTCCACCGCCAAGCAATCCGTCGCTTCAAGCAAAACTTTTTGCTGAAAGCGCTGAACGGCATATTGCTTTGTGGGAAGATTCATGCTGGTTGCCGGTTGTGCTGGAGGCTGAGGCGAGGAAGCAGAAACACCATCTCGCATCGGCGATCAATCATCCAGACCGATGCGCTTCGCGATGAAATAATTTTTCAAGGCGATCAATCATCACGTCGTGAGAAAAGTGTTCGGCCACGCGCGCGCGACCGGCCCGGCCCATGCTCTCACGCAGGGATTTATTTTGCAGCAACTCGACGGCGCGTTCTGCGAGCGCAGCCGTCGCGCCCGGAGGAATGAGATAACCCGTGCGGCCGTCGTCCACGATTTCCGGCATGCTGCTGATATTGGTCGTAATCACCGGACGGCCGCACGCCATGGCTTCGAGGATGACGATGCCGAAGCCTTCCCAATAAGAAGGCAAGAGCAATACATCGATGGCCTGCATGATCGCGGCAGCATCATCAACAAAGCCCGCGAGCAGCACACTGCGTTCCCAGCCTTGCTCACGGATTTCGCTTTCGATCATTTCACGCAGCGGTCCTTCTCCCGCGAGTACGAGCCGCGCCTCCGGCAAGCGTTGCTGGATCAATTCAAAAGCCGAGAGCAAAACGCCGAGGCCCTTGCGCTCATCCAATTGGCCGACGAAGCCGAGCACCGGCGCATGCGGCGGAATATTCCATTCCACCCGAAACGAGCGCCGCGCGGATTGCACAAAGGCTTCGTGATCGATACCGTTGTGAATAACCTCGACGCGTTGCTCCTCCAGCCAGGGCGCGTTTTTCAACAACGCCAGTTTCGTTGCCTGCGAGTTCGCAAGCAAACGCGTGGCGAGGACGTTATAAGCGAAGCGATAGCGCCAACGATTCTTGAGCGGATAATCAATGCCGCGCCGGGGAATGACCGCGGGCACGCCTGCGAGCTTGGCCGCAATGCCGCCGTTACGCAGCTCTTTGTCCATGTTGGTGAGCACAACCTCGATGCGGTTTTGGCGCATGCAGCGCGCGAGTTGGAGAATGCAAATCGGATCGAAGTCGCCGCGAAAGCTGATGCGCCTTACGGGAATACCAGCGTCCGTGGCGCGCTTGGCCAATTCCGTAGCGGGCCGGCAACACAGCCAAACCTCATGGCCGCGCTGTTGCAGAGCATGCAAGGCGCGCAACATCCAAACTTCGCCGCCCGCGAACATTTGAATGCTATTAATGAAGAGAAGGCGCATGGTGAGAGAGATTACTTTCGCTGCGATTTTTTTGCGCGAGGACGGCGCTCACTCAAAATGCGCGTGGCTTTGGATGCACCATCTAATTCGATGCGCAAAGGAAACTCGAGCAGAAGATTACGCCCGACTAATGCGCGTCGTGAAGGGTTTACCAAGCAGAGTGGGCTCTGTCGCCAATTCCGGACAAACAAAGCGCCAAATTCTCTCAGTGCAAAATGGTTGCGAGGACCTTTGAAGCCTACATTAACCGGTAGAAGATAACAACTGTAATACTCTCCCAAGTGAGGACGATAATGGGCTTGCTGTGAAGACTTTGCCGCGATTACTCCGTGGGCGACCATCTCGTCATGATCGAGTAACAAGTGGGAGGCGCCGGTATCGAAATCGGCTTCTATCTCTATCTTGCTAGCTTTGAATTCGCTGGATGAGCTTCCAAATCGGCTGAAAGAAATCGGCAGAGTTGGGTAGTAATCCTCCTCTGCTAAAAAGGCCCATGACGACTCTTCTACTATAGGAGCACGGATAAAAACAAACGGGATTAAACCGCGGCTTTTACCTAAGCGCTTCAACTTTTCCGAGGAAGGATAATCCAAGAGGCGTGAGGAAAAATCCAAAATTTCTCCGCCGCATACCAGCATCCATTGCGCATGTCGGACCTTAAGCTCTTGTTCGATCCAATTTCCCAAAACTTTATAGGCGCGAAACACTAAAGCATCGCGCTCATCATCCACAAGCGTCGAATACCGGTCAAAAGAGATTTGAAATAGTTCTTGTGCTTGCGCTGGAAATGTGTGCGAAAGGAGCAATTCTCTTTGCCGCCGTGATTGTTCGATTCTTTCACGCAGCAAATCCAACTGGTCCAGATCAAATTGTTCAACTGTTTTGAAAACCTGTTCGATAACGGCCGCTGTTTCAGACATGATTTGCTCCGGAAATTGTTTGAAGAGACCCGTGAATGGTTTGCACGATCTGCGTCGCGCCGTGATTTTTTTCCGCCCACGCTCTGCCTGCGTGCGCGAACGACGCGCGCAACTCGGGCTGCGCGCAGAGGCGCTGCAATTGCGCTTTCAAATTTTCAAAAGTGATTTCCACAAACGGATGCTCGGGATAGCGCGCGAGAAATTCCGGCCTCAAGCTCGTGCAGGTGCAAACGCCGAGCGCGAGGCCTTCGAGGGCATTGACGCCGTAGCCGAGTTCGCCGAGGTTGTCGATGAAAATATCGCAGCGCGCTTTGCGCCGCATGGCTTCGGCGTGCGGCACGCCTTCGATGAGTTCGAGGCGAATCGAAAAATCATGCGCCAGGCTCTGCGCCGCGGCGATGATCTCGGCGCTGCCTTTCGCGGCGCGATTCGTGGGCGCGTGGCCGAGGATAATTGTTTCGCCGTGCAGCCGAGGCGCAGCCGCAGCAATTGTTTCAAACGCGAAGGGAAATAAAATGTGCGTGAGACTGGAATCGAGCGCGAGATGATCATACTCCAACGTCAAACGCAAATCCGCGCAATCATCAACGGCAGGAATGAGTCCGCGTGTGCGCAAGTCCGAACCGGTATACAAGCACACGATTTTTTTGCCGCGCCGTTTCAACTCGCGCACGGTGCGACCGTCGCGGAAAAATTCCAAGCCGCCTTCGAGTTGATAGAGATCGAAATTCCAAAAATCAATTTCGCGCATGACGCGTGCGATCCGGGCTTGCCAAATGTGTTCACGGAGGGCGATCAAACCTTTCTCCGCCCAAGAATGCGCCTGCCAACGCGGGGGCGCGGCGGCGGATTGCAAAATGCGATTGGAGATTTGCAAACGCGCAGGTTGCGAGACGGCCTGCTTCATCCACCGCACGCCGCGCGAGCGCAGGAACGGCAGCTCTAAACAAACGTCTTCTTCGTAGCCGCGCGGGTCGCGCATGAGTGTGATGAGCCGGCTTTCGAAACCGAGCTTACGTTCGGCGGCCACGAACGTGATGGGCACGCCGGAAATATTTTGTGGAGCGAGATGAAGAATGCGGCGCAAGGTTGGCATCAAGCTGATTGAGGATGATAAAATTGAAAGCACTTCTCGGCCAACGTTAAACACGTACGCAGCGTTGCCAGTGCTTGCAGCGCATCTTTTTCACTAAAGATGGACCACGGATCGCGATAATTTTCTTCGTCGCCATAGTCCGTCATAAAGTGCTCTGCGAAACCAAATTCGTCAAAAGCGTCAAGCGTTGCCCGCAAATCTTCCAGCAACACCCCGGCGATGAGATTTCTTTTGATCAACTCGCGCAACTGAATTGCCGGGTTGTGGTTCTTTTGCACCGGCTCGAAAAGCGCGATAATCGCTTTGCCGGAGTTCTCAACTGACAACTGCGCGTTATCAACACAAGAACGCTAGCGTTGCAATTGCAAATCTTGCTCCGCTTCCAGCCGGAAGCCTTTTGCCAAGCGCAGACGAAATAAGGCATCAAGCTCGGAGTTCACAATATCCTCTCCAAGTTATTTCCCATGGACCGAGGGGTGGTTGTCGCCAATTCCAGTCCATATTGTTGCCGAGTTTTTTTCTTTGCAAACCGGATTGCGCAATGATCGTGCGAATGCGTTGGAGTTTATCGGCCATGTAGCCGTTCGTATCATACAACACGACGCCGTCCAAACCAAGATCGAGGTAGAATGAAGGAAAGCCGGCTTCGAATTCCTCCGGCGTGCGCACAGTGAAAGCGAGCTTCTCTACAAATCGGCCGGCAATGGCGCGATACACGAGGCGTAAGCGCTCATAGCGCCGTTCCGGCACGTTGCGTACGAGCAGAAAAATATCATAATCGCTTTCCGGCCGTGCTTCGTTGCGGGCGCGAGAACCGAAGAGCGCCAATGCAATCAGGCCCTCGCCGAATTGTTGGCGTAAGCAAGAGATCAGGCCGGAGGTCAATTGGGGGTTCATATTATCGTTCAGGTTAAATTCATGCGCAATCATTATGGGAAAAATCTAAACATCCTCCTCGCCAAATGCCAACAGAAAGTTCGCGGCGAGATTTCCCATTGGATTTCCTCGCGGGTTTCTTTATACTCGTCGTCAAAATTTCACCTCACTTCACACCGCGAAACTATGCCGACCTCGACTTGGCTGCAAACGCCGATGACCATTCTCGCCTTTTGCGCGAGCCTGTGCGCGCTCGTGCTTTGGGCCACGCAACAAGCGTGGGCCAAAAAATTCTTTAGCGTCATTCCTTCCATCCTTTTGATTTATTATTTGCCCACGTTCGCCGCGACGTTTGGCGTCATCCCCACGACCTCGCCGGTGTATGATTGGATGCGCGATTATCTTTTGCCCTGCAGCCTGTTCTTGTTGATGGTCACTGCCGATGTGCGCGCCATTATGAAGATCGGACCCAAGGCGCTGGCGATGATGCTGTTCGGAACGGTTGGTGTGATCTTGGGCGGGCCAATCGTCTTTTTAATTTTCGAGCGCTGGCTGCCGCCGGAAAGCTGGAAAGGCATGGCCGCGCTCTCCGGCAGTTGGATCGGCGGCAGCGGCAACTTCGCGGCGATCAAAGAGGCCGTGGGCGCGCCCGATAGCATCATCGGACTTTTTATCATTGTCGATACTGCGGTGGGTTATACGTGGATGGGCGTGTTGCTCTTCCTTGCCAATTTTCAAAAGCGCATCGACCAATGGAATCGCGCGGATACTTCCGTGCTCGATGATCTCAATCGCCGCATGAAAGAGGTGCAAGAAGAGCAAGCGCGTCCGCTTAATTTATACGACGCAATGCTCATCCTCACCGTGGGCTTTGGCGGCGCGGTGCTGTGCCAACAAGCGGGCGATTGGGTTTACAGCATAACACATGACGCCATGCAAAACTTCACGCCGCTGCTCGCCTCGATCTTCACGCGCTTCACGTGGCTCGTGCTGTTTATTTCAACCGCGGGCATCGCGCTCTCGTTTACGCGGCTGCGCCAAATCGAAAGCGCCGGCGCGTCGAAGTTTGGTTATGTCGCGCTCTATCTCTTTCTCACTTCCATCGGCGCGAAGGCGGATTTGCACGGCATCTTTCAAGCGCCGGTGTTGCTCGTGGTCGGCGTCGTGTGGATTCTCTTTCACGTTGCGTTCATGTGTCTTGGCGCGCGCTTATTACGCGCTCCGATGTTTCTGCTCGCGACCGGCAGCCAAGCGAACATTGGCGGCGCGGCGAGCGCACCGATTGTGGCCGCGGCTTATTATGAGGCCATGGCGCCCGTCGGCGTGCTCATGGGTGTGCTCGGCTATTTGCTCGGGAACTATGGCGGATTGTTGTGCGCGTTGCTGCTGCGCATGCTGGCGGATTGAGCCGGCGCAAGAATCAAACGCTGAAAGTTTTTTTGACGACATACGAATCAAAAGCGCACGCGGAAAAACCTTTGACTTTCAAATTCGGTAATCCCTTCCACAAACTGTCATTCAGCAGGAATCTTTTTACTCGCTGGCGATACTGCCCAGTGCTTAAAAAGAATACTTCTGAATGACACGGTACGAGGGCGCGTACTTGATTGCCGACTTTGTCCGTCAAACTTCATTAGGCCTTGGACGGCAATAGGCAACAAACGCCTAAAGGCGTCACTATGAGCTTGTCTTTGGCTCAACATTTTTTTCCAAGTGTTACAACCGCGCCTGCCGCAAAATATCCCCCAGCTTCGCGCGTCCGCTCGGCAGGAGCAAACCGATGCGATACAGCTTTGCGCCCAAGCGTAGCGCGAGGCGAATGCTGACGAGCATCACGAGCAACGCGCCTAAAATTTCCCACCATGCAATGCCGCTTGGATCCATCGCCGTGCGGAACACCACAAGCAGCGCCGAAGAAAACGGAATCCACGTCATCACCTGCGCGAGCGTGCCGTGCGGCGCGCGAATGAACGACTCCATGAAGATCATCGGCGCGACAGTGATGAGAATCCACACGATGTTCCATTGCTGCCCCTCCTTCGCGTTGCTGCCGAGCGCGCCGGTGCCGAGCATGAGACTGCCCAAAAACAAATAGCCCATCAAAAAGAAAACGACGCCGATGAGAATCGCGCTCCACGGAATCTCCACGCCCGCGGCGGAGAGTACGCCCGCGAACACCAAACCCGCGATGCCGAACATGCCGAACCAAATCGTGACTTGCAGCAAGCCCGTGCCCGCCAAGCCGAGCAACTTGCCCGCCATGATCTCTTCGGGATTTGCGGAAGAGAGCAGCACATCCACGACGCGATTTTCTTTTTCCACCGCGGTGCCGTTGATCAACGCGGTCGTGCTCGTGAACACGCTGATGAACATGAGCACAGCAAACGCAAGCGGCACGGCAAAACGCGCGATGACGGAGATGAGGTTGCGCTCGGTGCGTTCGCCGTTCGCTTTCACCGTCCACTCTTTGCCCTTATGCATGGGAGCGCGAATGCGTGCAGCGAGTTCGTTCGATACTTTGCCGAGCAGGAGGCGCTCTTGCAAAAGATTGCGCAACGCGGCCTCGGCCTCCTGCCCGCCGAGCGTGGCGGTTTCAGCGACGTAGATATCGACCTTGCCGGCTTGCAGGTAGTCGTGCGGGATGATGAAATAACTTTTGATGCTCTGGTCTTGCAACGCGGCGAGCGCCGCGGCTTCGTCTTGGAACGGGCGAAACACGATGTTCTCCCACCACGCGAGGCCCGTCATCATCGGAAGCTTTTGCGCTTGCAATGCGGTTTTGATTTCGGGCGGCAATTCAAGCGGCGCTTGCGCATAATCTTCTTTGAGCTGCAACACCAGCGCGTGATCGACCACGCCGTGAATCTTCACTTCGTTTTCATTGTTTTTCGCGATGAGCGTGACGAGCGAAATCAAACCGCCATACGCGAGCAGAAACACCGGCATGCCGAACACGCCGATGAGATAGCCGAGACGTTTGATCTCCGAAAAAAATTCGAACGAGGCCACGGCTTTTACTTTGCAAGAACGCATCATGCTCGGCCCTCCTGCACGATTTGAATGAACACGTCTTCCATGGGAGTGAGGACTTTTTCAAAATGCTCAAGCTCCGCGCCCGCAGCGAGCAAGCGCGCAAGCATATCGCGCGGGGCCACGCCGCTCGCGAGCAGCAAGCGCCACGTGTTACCGGCCTCTTGCGTGGCGTGCGCAATGCCTTCGACGCGCGGCAAGGAGTTGTTGAGGGTGACGCGAATCTCCGGACGCGAATAGCGCCGCCGCACTTCATTCACTTCGCCAAATTCCATGAGCCGGCCTTTGTCAATGAGCGCGACGCGGTCGCACAACGTTTCCACAAGGTTCATTTGATGCGTGGATAGAATCGTGGTCAAGCCCGCTTTGCGGCGCTCGTGAATCAAGTCTTGCACCATGCGCACGTTCAAGGGATCGAGTCCGGAGAACGGCTCATCGAGCACGCACAACGGCGGCTCGGAAAGCAACGTGGCCGCGATCTGCACTTTTTGGCTCATGCCTTTGCTCAAGCGATTGATGCGCCATTTCTCGGTTTCCGCGAGGCCGATGCGGCCGAGCCAATCGCGCGCGCGTCTTTGCGCTTCGCTGTGCGCCAAGCCTTTGAGCGTGCCGAAGTACGTCATCACCTCGAGCACTTTGTGTTTGACATAAAGCCCGCGCTCTTCCGGCAAATAGCCCACGCGGTCAAGCAGTTCTTGCGAATGCGGTTGCTCAAACAACGTCATGCTGCCGGAGTTCGGGCGAATGATGTCCATCAAGATGCGGATGAGCGTGCTCTTGCCCGCGCCGTTCGGGCCGAGCAAGCCCAACACTTCGCCGGCGCGCACTTCGAACGAAACGTCGTGCAGCGCCTCGACCTCACCGTAGCTTTTGTGCAAGTGATGAAAGACGAGAATGTTCATCGCGCTCCTTGCTATTCATTGATTTTGAACAGTGCAATCGGCCAAAAGAGTAAAAACTTTTTCCCGCGAAAATAGAACTGCCACGAAAGTGAAAAGCTTTTTGCGGCGACGCAGGGAAAATTTTACATTACAAAAGTGTTCTCGCTCTAGACAAATGTTCCAGCGTGAGCCAAATTTCAAAGGCCGCAACAGAGGGCAAATGAACGAGCCGAACTGAAAGTGAAGAAGTTAGCTGCCAACGGCTTTGCGCCCGGCGTTGTCGCAGCAAAGTGGCATCGGATTTGAAGATTTCAAAGCATCTTTTTTTAGAAAGGAAAAAAATGCTTCTTGAAAAATTTCAAACCCGAGAGCGCCTCGCGGTTTTAGAATATTGGCCGTACTGGTTTCAACAAATCGTGCGCGCGCATCGTCGCAGCTATTCGTTGAAAGTGCATGCGCAAATTGAGCACGGCGACGTCATCGTCGGCTGGCAGCACACAAGCAGCGCGCTCGAATTGTGGAATGCGGAGCACGTGGTCGTTCTGCTCGGCGACGTGCAACCTTCGCAGGAAGAGTGGCGCGCGCGCGCGAGCACCGACGAGTTCAGCGAGCCGCAACCAATCTGGCTCAGCGAATTGCAAGCCGCGGGCTTGATGCTCGTCGCGCACGCAAGCTGCGAGTGCTCACGCCTAAGCGGCTCGCTTCGCCCGATGAATCGCGCGACGTACGAAGCCCTCGGTTGGATGGGGCGAAAGAGCGAAAACCGTTTTGCTTGGTGAATCGAATGGCGATCCAATGATTCCTTCATTGAAGGGCAGAGGAGTCGAGCAAAGAAAGCATTCGCCGAAAATTCCTCCCTTGATGGGGGTGTCGCTCGGTGTCATGAACAAATGAAGAGCACTCTTGGCAATCACTGCAACGTCGCGCAACGATTTTACTAATCGGAGCACAAAATCGGTTACAATTCCGGCCTAGTGTTGTCATTCAGAAGGAATCCTTTTAAGCGCTCGGCAGTATCTCCAGCTAGTAAAAAGATTCCTACTGAATGACAGGGCGAGGCGGAAAAGAAATTCTGCATGCTCTCAAGCGCCCCCTAACCGACCTCACTGGGGGAATTTTCAAACTCTCCTAGCGCGCGATTCTTCCTCACATTATCCCACGAAAAATATTTTCCATTCATCGCA
>CAYNDW010000139.1:0-11456 GCA_964395375.1 uncultured Cytophagia bacterium | reverse complement strand
ATATTGCGCCAATTTGCGAGAGCGAGTATACCGAAATCGGGTTTTACGATCTCAATTTGCCGGTTTAAGATCGGACAATTGTCGCGAATGCGACATGACGATCAAAACCAAAGCATTTTAAGAATAAAAGCTACAGGTTGAAGAAAAAACTGCCCTTGTCATTTATGATAAGGACGTGGATGCGCTGCTGCTCGTTACCACCCCTCCAAATTCTTCAGCCGATTCTCCCAAAGTATCAGTTCCAAGCCACGCGTCAGTTTTCTTGAGAGGTCTTTTCGATCTGCCGAGTATAAATCGCTCGGCGAACTGTTGTAAAATGTATTTTTGCGTGGTACCTGCTTTCAGTTTTTCCTTCCTAATAAGCACTGGTGATATTGAAAAGCTTCTGAGATAAACCACGGGTCTTTTCTCATGCAGTTTTGAGGGGCTCGACCGAAGTAGAGAAAATAAATTTTAACGCAGTTTTTGAAGCTCAAGGACGAGTCGGGTAGATTGGTTCTTGAGTAAGGTTTGTATTCGATGTATCAACTCCCTTTGCGCGAAATTTTAGTGTTACTTTTTTTTTGACAGGAGTTGTTGCATCTGCGAAAGTGAGGTAGGTGCAAGATGGAGGAAACTTTTAACATGAGGTATGGAGGTCCAACCTATGCGAGTCCGTCTTGTTGTTTCCGCTCGCCGGTATCCATGTGGCTTATTGCTGCCCGTGGTGCTGGCACTTGTCGCCTGTTCAACTTCCCCTTCAGAGCAGCTCCTTCGGGCTGAAAAGATGCTTTATACTTTGGAGGCAAAAGGTGCAGAGCAGTATTTGACTTTCGAAATTGCCGAACTAAGGCGAGGGATTGAGGAGGTCAAAAAAGATCTTCGAAACAATCGCGCTGAAATTGGGGAAGTTAGTCTCATGAGTATTTGCAGCAAACTCGATAGTTGTGATTTGGCACTCGGTAAACTCAAGTATGAAGCCGAAAACCGGAGCCGCAAGCAACTTGCGTTTCTCGGCGTGCAATTAAAAACATTGGAAGTCGCGCTTGAGCGTTTGCCAAAACTCACATATGTGGACCAGAATCGGTATGATATTCATATGCATCGGCTGCGGCGTTATCATAAAGATCTGTTGCAACTCGAGGTTTTGATTTCTAGCGAAAATTACCCCGAAGCGTTGGAAAAGGGCTCTTCGATTCAATTGCAAGTGGCGAAAATTTTTTCAGGATTGAGTTCCGTTTCTTCGGAAGCAACATTGGCGGAACAAAGACATGCGCAGAACATGACAAAATCCGTTACACAGACATCACGACTTACGGGAGCAATACCAGTCACAGCACAATAGTTTTGGGGCAGCGCTGAATTTCATTTCGCACCGTCTTTTCAAATTGTAAAAGACGAAGCAAAGCTTTTTTTAATAGTGCAAATTATATCCCTCTGCTTCAATACACGCCGACACATTTAGTTGCCTGCCCTCTCTATAAATCCTACTTCGTGCGATAATTTTTTTCCAATCCGCCTACGCATTTTCTCTCAGTCCTCGCTAGTTCTCCACATTTTCACGGAAAAATCTATTGTTTTTTTGCCCATTTTTCGTGAGATTTCAAAACACATCCCAGCACTAACACCCTTGGAGATCTCATCATCATGACAGCCGAACTCGACAAAAAATTCGAGGCGTTGTTGCCTGCCGTGCGGGAAGCAGGCCAGGAACATCTTTTTTCTTTTTGGACGAAGCTATCCGTTGAATCTCGTATGCGGTTGCTTGAACAAATCGCTACAATTGACTTTCAGTTGGTCGCGCGGCTTTATCAGCATCTTATTCTAAGCGAGAGCACGACACATGAAGCCATTCTAGAGCCTGCGCCGATCATTACGCGAACGCATCAAAAAAGCCACCCTCGCGAATGCGAAGAGATACGCCAACAAGGAGAGGCGTTGTTGCGCTGCGGCCAAGTCGGCGCGCTACTCGTTGCCGGAGGCCAAGGCTCGCGCCTGGGTTTTGACCGCCCCAAAGGAGTTTATCCGATTGGGCCGGTGAGCGGAAAAAGTGTCTTTCAACTGCACGCGGAAAAACTATTGGCGCGGAGCCGCCGCTATGGCGCGCCCATACCCTGGTACATTATGACCAGCAAGGCCAACGATGCTGAAACACGCACCTTCTTTCAGCGACACGATAATTTTTGGTACCCCGCCGGCGATCTTTTCTTCTTCATGCAAGGCCAGATGCCGGCGATTGATGCGCGGGGCAAAATTATTATGGATGCGATTGACAACATCTTCCTTAATCCCGACGGGCATGGCGGGACGATTATTGCTTCCGGCAAAAGCGGCGCGCTTGATGATATGCACCGGCGCGGGCTTACCCAAATTTTTTACTTTCAAGTCGACAACGTATTGGTTGATATTTGCGATCCGCTTTTCATCGGTTATCACGTTGCCAAGAACGCGGATATGAGCGCCAAAGCCTGCGGCAAGCGTGATGCGTATGAACGCGTCGGCGTGCTCGGCAAACGGGGCGGCAAATACGCGGTGATTGAATACAGCGATATGAGCGATAAAGACAAAGCTGCGCGTAATCCCGACGGCACACTAAAGTATAGCGCCGGCAGTATCGCCATTCATATGTTTCGCGTTGAATTTCTCCGGCGCGAACTGCAATCCGGAAAAAAAATGCCCTGGCATATTGCGCATAAGCAGATACCTTATCTTGATGCAGGTGGCCAGCTCATTCAACCGCAAGAGCCGAATGGCTACAAGTTCGAGACGTTCATTTTTGACGCCTTTGCCGATGCCAAGAGTTGCGCCTTAATGGAAGTTGATCGGCATGTAGAATTCAGCCCAATTAAAAATTTCTCCGGAGTGGACTCGCCGGAAACGGCCATGCGTGATCTGTGCAACTTCTACGCGAGTTTGCTCGAACAAGCGGGTGCCTACGTTGCACGCAACGACGAAGGTTGTCCCCAAGCAAAGGTCGAAATTAGCCCGCTCTACGCAGATAGCGTGGAAGAGCTTGCAAAAAAAATTCCTGCCGGTCTAAAAGTAGAGCAGGCGCTGTACCTGGCTTGAACACGAAAAGCCGATCATCTCACCCGAGGGAAGGATGGACAAGAATCAAGTTGCCGATGTCCTTGATGAGATCGGTACCCTACTGGAATTGAAAGGTGAAAGCCCTTTTAAAACGCGCGCTTATGGCAATGCCGCGCGCACGTTGCGCGGCCTGACGGAAGATTTACAGCAACTCGTCGTGGAAAACCGTCTCCGCGAAATAAAAGGCATTGGCGACGCGCTCTCCTTGAAGATCGTCGAACTTGTAACCACCGGCCGTTTAAAATACTACGAGGATTTGCGGAGCACTTTTCCCGCGGGCTTGATGGAGTTGTTGCGCATTCCGGGTTTCGGCCCGAAAAAAGCCAAACGCTTGTTTGATGAGTTGGGCATCGGCTCAATTGATGCTTTAGAAAAGGCGTGTCAAGAAGATCGCTTGAGCGGACTGGAGGGGTTCGGCGCAAAGAGCCAACAAAAAATTTTAGAGGGCAAACAGCAGATTCGCCAATTTTCCGGACGGCATCTGTTTCACGTCGCAGCGCAGGCCGCGATTCCGCTCTTCGAAGCCGTTAAGAAACACCCCAAAGTCATACGCGCCGAGTTGGCAGGCAGTTTGCGCCGCAACAAAGAAACGATCAAAGACATCGACATCGTCGCAAGCTGTAAAGATCCCGATCGCGACGCGATCTTCGAATTTTTCATCAAGCAGCCCGGCGTGCAAAACGTGATTGCGAAAGGTGAAACCAAAAGCAGCGTCCTTTTGCAAAGCGGGATACCGGCGGATCTGCGCTTGCTCAAAGACGTGCAATTCCCGTATCTTTTGCACCATTTCACCGGCTCGGCAGAGCATAACATCGCGATGCGGAGCCATGCGCAAAAGTTGGGCATCAAAGTGAGCGAGCACGGGCTTTTTCGCGGCGAGAAGTTGATTCCATGCAAAACCGAAGCGGAAATTTTCGCCGCGCTCGGTATGCAATACGTTCCGCCGGAATTGCGCGAAGACATGGGAGAGTTGGACGCCGCTCTCGCCAACGCAATTCCGGATTTAATCACGCCCGAAGATTTACGCGGCGTTTTGCATTGCCACTCAACGCACAGCGACGGCGCAAATACCATCGGCGAAATGGCCGCAGCCTGCAAAGCGCTCGGCTTCGAATACCTCGGTCTCTCCGATCATAGCATGTCCGTCTATTACGCCAACGGCTTGCAGCCCGCGCGCATAAAGGCGCAACACAAAGAAATCGACAAGCTCAATGCGGAAATGAAAGGCTTTCGCATTTTTAAGGGCACCGAGTGTGATATCCTGCCCGACGGTCGCTTGGACTATCCCGAAGAAGTGCTCGCGAGTTTTGATTTTGTCATCGCTTCAATTCACAGCAGCATGAACATGACCGAAGAGAAAGCCACGAAGCGCCTCCTCAAAGCCATGGAACATCCCGCGGTGCGAATGCTCGGACATCCCACCGGCCGCTTGCTACTCGGCCGCGATGGTTATCCGATCAACCATCGCAAAGTCATCGATGCCGCAGCGGAATTAGGCGTGTGCATCGAAATCAACGCCAGTCCGCATCGCTTCGATTTGGATTGGCGCTATTGCAAATATGCTCGTGACCAGGGCGTGCTCCTCAGCATCAATCCGGACGCGCACACGCGCGAGGGCATCGCCGATATTTTTTACGGCGTCGGCATCGCGCGCAAAGGTTGGTTGCGCAAAAAAGACGTGCTCAATACCAAAACCGCGAAAGAAATAGCCAAATGGTTCAGCGCGAAAAAATGACGGAAACCGACTCCACCAGCCGCCGGGGACGCTTATTCTGGGGAGGACTTTTGATCTTCTTCGGCGTGCTCCTGTTGCTGAATCGTTTGGATTTCGGCCAGGTGATCCATGATTATTGGCCGTTGATTTTTGTTTTCATCGGCATCAAGATGATCTTGTTTCCTTCCCGCCCACGCACGCAAACTTCGCTTGCAGCGGCCACGGAGCCGCCACCCACGGAAAATTCTTGGCAGAGTACGAACGACCCCGCCCTGGTCAGCAACTATCTCACGGAAAATCGTTTTATTGGCGACATTCATTTGCAATTGCAAAGCGATGATTTTCGCGGCGGCACGATTTCGACTTTTATTGGCGATCTTAAAATCGATCTCTCGCGTGTGAAGATCACCACGCCCGGCGACCGCTTTCTCACTTTGTCCGGTTTTATTGGCGATGCAACGCTACACCTCCCGCAGGACATGGCCCACTCCATTCAAGTCAGTGCGTTGATTGGGGACTTTAAAATTTTCGGACGAAGAGACGACGGCTTCGGGTTGAATCGCATTTACAAATCCGCTAATTTTGATCAAGCCGACGTGCGTTTGAACGTTCGAGTTTCCTTTTTTATCGGAGACATAAAAATTCTGCGAAATCGGCACGCGCGCTCATTGAAGAGTCTAGACGGCAAGGCCTCCTGCGCGAATTGCAAAGGCTTTATCCCAACCCCGAATGCGCGCTGCAGTTTCGTAATGCTTATGAGCTTTTGATTGCGACGATTTTGTCGGCGCAGTCTACGGATAAGACCGTGAATCTCGTCACCCCCGCCTTGTTTTCAAAATAACCGTCTCCGCTGGAATTGGCGCAGGCCCGGGAGCGTGAGATAGAAAAACTCATTCATGCTACGGGCTTTTTTCGCAACAAAGCGCGGAACTTGTTGGCATGCGCGCAGGTTTTAGTGAAACAATACCGCGGCGTTGTGCCGCAAACCATGGCGGAATTGACGGCACTGCCCGGCGTGGGCCGAAAGACGGCGAACGTGGTGCTGGGCAATGTGTTTGGAAAAAATGAAGGCCTCGCCGTCGATACGCACGTGCAACGACTCGCGCAACGTTTGGGCTTCACTCGGCAAACGCAGCCGGGGAAGATTGAGAGCGACTTGATGACTTGGGTGCCGCATGAAGAGTGGACACTTTTTTCGCATCGGCTCATTTTGCACGGACGACAAGTTTGCGGCGCCCACGCTCCGAAATGTAACGTCTGCACCTTGACGCAGCTCTGCCCCTCAAGTCCAGTTGCGCGTTAGTTTGCCATTCACGCTGCGTCGTTTGCAGGCGACTACGCCTCGAGAAAAAAAACAACCAAGTTCCGCAAACCTCCACGTGTCAGCTAGTATCAAGGACGAAAATGGATTTCAAAAAAATTTTCAAGCCTCGCATCATTCAAGAATGGACCAGCTTACTCAAGGAAAAAGGGGTGAGGGGCTTTATCAAAGCCAAAGGCTGGAAAGTTGTGGCTGCAATTTTTTTGTATTACCTCATTCGCGACTCAATCATCTATATCCTCGTTCCCGTGATGATTGCCCAGGGTTTTATTTGCAAGTAAAGTGGAAGCAGCGCAGGATCAATCGCCCAGGATATGAAAATACCATCCAAACTCATCATTCTTCTTTTCGCCACGATCACTTGTGTCGGCTGTGATCAAGTGTCCAAGCACTTTGCCAAATCCTTTCTGCAATACAGCGGTCCGCAATCCTTCTTCTCCGATCTCTTGCGCTTTCACTATGCTGAGAACCCCGGCGTCGCCTTCAGTTTGGGCGCCCAATTGCCGGAGCACATTCGCACGGTTCTCTTTATCTTCGGCACGAGCATTTGTCTGGCCTTGTTGCTTATTTATATCGTGCGCGCGGATAATCGGAATCGCTTCCATCTGCTCGCGCTCAGCCTCATCTTCGCCGGCGGCATGGGCAATCTCATCGACCGGATCTTCCGCGACGGACGGGTGATCGACTTCCTCAATCTCGGCATCGGCGATTTTCGCACCGCGATTTTCAACATCGCGGACATGGCGATCTCTTTCGGCATGGTGCTGCTCATCGCCACCTCGTTTTGGGCTTCGGAAGAAGCTGCGAATCAAGAGATCTCCGGCTCGAGCACCTAGCGGTATCGCGCCACAACTCCTTTCTTGCTCAATCTCCGCTTCGCCTTTCTTCAACGCTATTTTCTCATCGGAAGAAGCCTTGCAATTCGGATGAAGGCTAGTTATCTTGCCCGTGTATTCTAGAGCAGCAAAGCCTCCCACGTTAAAGCAGCAACGCCATGATCACCGAGCAAGAGTTGCAAAATCTTCTGGCCGATCTGGAGTCAGATCGCGTCGAGCGGACTATTTCCACAAAGGATACCGACAAGTTTGCCGAAGCCCTTTGTGCCTTCTCAAACGACTTCCCCACTCATCGCGCTCCCGGTTATTTGATCATCGGCTGTGATGATCGCGGCCACCCCACGGGTTTGCAAGCAACCGATCAACTCTTGCAAAACTTAGCGGCTTTGCGTTCCGATGGAAATATCCAGCCTTTGCCGGCAATAACTGTCGGCAAATTCAGCTTGTCAGATCATCGGGGAGATTTGGCAATCGTCGAAGTGCTCCCCTCTGATTTGCCGCCCGTGCGCTACAAGGGCCGAGTCTGGATTCGTGTTGGACCGCGCCGCGCCATTGCCAGCGAGAGCGAAGAACGCATTCTCTCCGAGCGCCGAACGGCATTGGCCAAAACTTTCGATGCCCGACCATGCGCCGGCAGCCAGTTGAACGAGATACTTCCCGAGATTTTTTTGATTACTTACCGGGTCAACGCGATAGCTCGTGCGACCATCGAAGAGAATAATCGTAGCCTGCCAGAGCAACTTTCGGCATTGCGCTTTTATGATTTGAACAAGGACTGCCCGACGTTTGCCGGACTTCTGCTTTTCGGACGCAACCCATTGCAGTGGCTGCCCGGCGCTTATATTCAATTCCTGCGCGTCGCCGGCACACAACTCAGCGATGAGATCGCAAGCGAGCAGACCTTCTCCGGCGATTTATTGACGGTGTTGCGCGAGTTGGATGCCTTTATTCCTTTGCAAATTCAAAGCAGACCTGTGCCTATAAGCGCCCTGCAAGAAAGCAACGACCAAGATTATCCCTTTGTTGCCTTGCGAGAGTTTCTCCTGAATGCCATCATGCACCGCCGTTATGAAGGCTCCACTAGCCCGATTCGCTTTTATTGGTTCGAAGATCGAGTTGAGATTCAAAGCCCAGGGGGGCTGTATGGCGAAGCCACGCCGGAGAATTTTCCACGCCAGAACAGTTATCGCAACCCGGTCATTGCCGAAGCCATGAAGGTTCTCGGCTATGTCAATAAATACGGTCGCGGTGTTTTGCGGGCACAAGAAGTGTTGCATCGGAACGGCAATCCTCCCGCCGAGTTTAAGTTCGAAGCCAATTATTTTTTGGTGACGGCCCGGAGGAAATCGTGACCACGGTCGTTTTTTTTAACAACAAAGGTGGCGTGGGCAAGACTTCTCTGGTCTATCATCTTGCTTGGATGTATGCCGAGCATGGGCTTAAAGTCATAGCTGCCGACTTAGATCCCCAAGCGAATTTAACTTCCATGTTTTTGGAAGAAGAAATTTTGGAAAAACTTTGGCCCGAAGGAGAGCACCCGCAAAGTATTTTAGGCGCAATCAAACCGATCATCAAAGGCGTCGGAGATATTGCGGCTCCCCATATTGAAGAAGTGTCGGAAAATATCGGCCTCGTCGTTGGAGACCTCGGGCTTTCGACTTTTGAAGACAAGCTTTCCGATGCTTGGCCCCGTTGCCTTGATCGCGATGAAGCAGCGTTTCGAATCATCTCAGCTTTTTATCGTATTCTCGTTCATGTCGCTTTAGCGCGAAATGCCAACGTGATACTCATTGATGTCGGTCCCAATTTAGGCGCGATCAATCGCGCGGCGATTATTGCCGCGAAATATGTCGTTGTGCCTTTGGCGCCCGATCTGTTTTCTCTGCAAGGCTTGCGCAATCTCGGGCCTTCGTTGCGGCGTTGGCGGGAAGAGTGGCGAGAGCGTTTGCAAAAGAACCCCGAGCCAAACTTGATCTTACCGGAAGTCGGCATGCAGCCCCTTGGTTATGTCATTCAGCAACAGGCCATACGAATGGACCGGCCTGCGAAATTTTACGGACGTTGGATGGCGCGAGTGCCTGCTGAGTATCGCGAATCTGTTTTAGCGCAAGCGCCGCAAGCTGCGCCTACGGTCGAACAGGATCATGAATGTTTGGCGCTGCTGCGGCATTATCGCAGCCTCATGCCTATGGCCATGGAAGCTAGAAAGCCTATTTTTTTACTCAAGCCCGCGGACGGCGCCATCGGCTCGCACGCACAAGCTGTGCAAGATTGCTATCGCGATTTCAAGCTCTTGGCAAATAAAATTGCTGAACGCTGTGGTGTGTGTATCAATTAAAGACCGAAAAAGGAGAAGCACTTCACCTCATGCCGAAAAGCCGTCACCTCAAACCCAAACAAAAATCTTCCCAGCCTTCCGGCTCTCTCTTTTTGAACGTTCCCAAAGAATTGCAACGCATCGCGGTGTTAATGGCGCAGGGCGATTTCGAACAGGCCCTAAGTAATCTCGACGACCTGGCCGAACGCGCCCCGCATCGCGCCGATGTTTTCGAGGCCATGCTCCGGCTCGGCATGAAAACGAACAATTCGGCCAAGCAATTGGAAGCGATCTTGCGTTTGGTGGAGTTGCAACCTTTCACTGCCGCGCATCATTACAATCTGTTT
Source organism: uncultured Cytophagia bacterium (assembly GCA_964395375.1). Classification (GTDB taxonomy): domain Bacteria; phylum Zhuqueibacterota; class Zhuqueibacteria; order Zhuqueibacterales; family Zhuqueibacteraceae; genus JABWAN01. The sequence continues at coordinate 1,852 of CAYNDW010000139.1, read as the reverse complement.
GTCGTTTATCTGCAAAACAATTTTCCGGCATTGGCCTTAAAAGCCGGACGCAATTTTTTAAGCAGGTGTCCGGATTCGCCTCTCGGCAAAGAACTTCCTAAACCCATTCAAGAAGTTCATGACAAGCTAGGCGAACAACCGATTGTGGCGCAACTGGCGCCAGGCGATTGGAACGAAGGCCTCGCGCTGCACGATCAAATCGTGCTGGAGATCGCACACGAAAAATACGAAGCGGCCATTGCGCACACGGAGCAAATGCTCGAACTATTCCCGAACTTTCTGCCCGCCCATAATAACCGGGCGATCGCGCATTGGTTTATGGGAGAAAATGCGGCCTCGTTGGCGGATACGCAGCGCGCGTTGGAGTTGGACCCGACTAACATTTATGCACGCTATCATCTTGTGCGGCTGCTGCGCTTTGAGAATCGCATGGACGAAGCGCGTGCTGCGGCGGAGCGTTTGCAAGCAGCGCCCGCGCTCGAAGCGGCCGCAGTAGTCAAGCAAGTTGAAGCGTTCGTATACTTGTCGGATTACGCCACGGCCCTTGAGCTTGTGACCCAAGCCGAAGCGCGCGGCCTGCTCGCGTCCGAGTCCGCTCCGGCAGCCCTCTTGCATTATTATGCCGGCGTCGCCGCCGCGCGTTTGGGCGATGAAAAGAAAGCGCGCGAACTTTTGCAAAAGACTCATGGTCATTCGCTGGCTGCAAGGCTTGCCCAGCAACAACTGCAAGACCTCGACAAACCTCCGGGCCAGCGCGGCAATTCCGGAGCGTTGACTTTGGACCATTGGATTCCCCGCCGAATCGTGCAAGAGTACATGCAACTACTCGACTCCGCCGTGCGCGTGGCGAATTCTTCGGCTACCAAGGCGGTGGTGCAAAAATATTTTGCGCGTTATCCCTTCCTCTCGAAACTCATTCCGACCTTGCTGGAATGCGGCGATCATCTCACGCGCGAGCTGGCGCAACATTTAGCGCAACTCGCGGACACACCGGAACTGTGGCAAGTGTTGAAAGATTTCGCGAGCAGCGCGCACGGGCCGGATCAATTTCGCAATCAAGTTTTAAAAGCTCTGCAAAGCGCCGGGCAATATGCGAAAGGCCAGACGGTTACTTTTTGGTCGCGCGGCAAAGCCACCGAGATCAAAATTATTCGCTATACGATTGATGATGAACCTTATGAGTCCCTACTCGCTCCCAATATCAGTCAAGGGATGGCGGAAGCGCGTTTGGCGCTTAAGGAAAATGACCTGCAGCGTGCAGCAGAAGCTTTGCAGCGGGCATTGCAAGTGGAGCCGTCCTCCGCGAATTTGCAATACCATCTTGTGCTTATTTATCTCAACCAAGCCCGTGTAACGCAAGCGCGTGAATTGGCGGAAAAGCTCGCGGCGCAACATCCGGCCTTTGCCCTCCCGCATTGCCAACTCGCGTTGATCGCTTTGGCCAACGACCGCAAAGACGAAGCGCGAGAACACCTAAAAACTTTGACCGTGCTCGAGCACTTTCATCATCGCGAGTATACACAATTTTGCCAGATTCAAGTTCTCTATCAAATTTTAGTAGAGGCTGATCATGAAGCTGCGTTGGACTGGTTTAAAATGTGGGAGGCTTCGCAGCGAAATGATTCGCAAATGCAAGCCGCGCGCAAGGCCTTGGAGAATCGCTTGACCAGCAAGCAGTGGGCGCGGCAAACTTTGGCGCATTTTCACGAGTAGAAGCCTTGCCAAGGTTTGAGCCTTCGCCAGGCTAATTCAAAGTTGGGTAATGCCTCAGTTACGTGTGGAGTAGCGCAGGCATCCTTGCCTGCAGACAAGATGTCTGCGCTACGATTTCCACCAATAACTGAGGCATTAC